>JAFOKI010000226.1 GCA_017419895.1 Eubacterium sp.
CGGCAATGAATATTTGAGATCCCCGCTCGAGGTAATTGGCATACTCCTCAAGCACCGGATCGATCATGGGATCGACTCCTATTATCAAGACACGTATCTGATCATCCCGGACGACACTTCCCGGCTCTACGTTTCGCGTTTCGTGAGCTGCGCTTCTGAGAACGAGCGGATTGTCATCGGCTTTGACAACGATAAGCGAATCGCCTTCTTCAAATATGATCCTGCGCGGGTCGCCGACCATTACTTTGCCGTTCTTCTTACGTGCGCCAACTGCGAATGACATCTTGAGAAGATCATTGATTTCAACGATCTTCTTCCCGTAAAGTTTTGCGAAAACAGGATCTTTGTCAAATATATAAAACTCGTTGCCTTTAAAATTGAAAAGTTCTGTAAACACATCAGAAAGCCCTGCCTGCCTCGAGGTATGCACCATGATACGCGCGAGCACAACGTTCAAGGGCATCGTGACAAGATCTTTTTTCTGTTCATTTTCCGCGGCTGCCGCTCTTGACTCAACCAGATTTTCCCGGCTTTGCAGGATCGAAACGATGAACGGGCCGCCTTCAGATCCACGCTCATCCAGGATGTGTGTGCACGCCATGACTGCTTTGACCGAATCAAAGTCATTTTCTGCGTTTATGACTACGACTCTGCTTGTCTCTATAGAGCACATTCTGAGATCGTCAAAATCATAGATCGATCCGTTTCTGCAGATTATCCTGGTCTTCCCGTATTCATCCGATTTTGCGAATTTCTTTCGGATCTTGTCCATCATTACAGTCTGATCCGCTTCGCTGCCGAGTATCACGATCGCCCCGGGATTCTTTCGGTTCCGGTTTGCTTCCAACAGTTCGCCGATGAGCACAAAAGCCGCGTCATTGAAGCCGAGTATCAGTGTGTGGCCGCTCTCGAGTACCCGGCTGTGGCCCTTCCCGAGCTCCTCAACTTTTGACCTCAGCGCGTTACTGATAAGCCCTATCAGTATCGCGGAGAAAAACATGCAGTAGAATATCGAAAGAAGCATGACCAGGAAGTAAACGAATGACACTCCTGTATCATCTGTGTTCAAAGCTCCCCCTTTACCGATCGAATACATGAGCGACCGCAGGAAATCCTGTCCGAAGTTTCCTGTCAGACTTCCGTGCGAGAGTGCCGCCAACGCGCCCATGAGCACCACGAACAAAAGTGTTACTATCAGGAGAAGTCTGACCTTCGGCAAAAATCCTTCCGCCATTCTGTTGTCGAACCAATATGCGAGACGCTCCCGCAGCGTATACTGATTCCTGTTTTTCATAGGTCACACCCCTTTACCTCTCAACCAGTCTTACCAGTTTATCTTTGTATTTGTTCTTCGCTCCGCTGTACGGATGCTCGCGGAGCGGAAGATTGAACTTTGTCTTACCGAACAGAACTGTCTGCGGATGCGTGAACTCCCTGAAGCCCCACTCACCGTGATAAGCCCCCATGCCGGAGTGCCCGGTGCCGTTGAACGGGACGCCTTTGACCATCATGTGGATGCAGACTTCGTTGACGCATCCGCCGCCGAACTGCATGGTCGACATTACGTGATCTGCCCACTTGCGATTCTTCGTGAATACGTACAACGCTAATCCGTGCTCGCGTTCTGAAATCGTTTTGAGCAGTCCGTCGATCTCCGCATCCGGATACGTCACAACCGGAAGCAGCGGCGAGAAGAGTTCGCGCCCCACAATTTCTTCATTTATATCAACCGGATAAATGATAGTGGTGTCGAATTTCTGTTCCGACGGAACGCCCCTGCCGCCGAACACGATCCTGTCTTCATAGCGCTCAGCCGTGAGAGCGCATTTCTCGTAAGCCGCCTTTGTTATCAGGCGCGGATACTCGGGATTGTCACTTGGGTGTTCGCCAACCTGGCGTATCACCTCAGCCTTCAGCGCCTCAACAAACTTGTCCGCGACCTCCGAGGCTACCGCAACCTGGTTCACATCTATACATATCTGCCCGCTGTTGCAGATCTTGAAGAACGCGATCTTGCGCGCCGCATCCCTGAGATCGGCATCTTTTCTCACGATGCACCAGTTGCCGGTCTCCCCTCCAAGTTCTAGCGCGACCGGAGTCAGATTCACTGACGCTCGCTCCATGACATGTTTCGCTACCCGCGGAGAACCCGTATAGAAAATCTTATCGAAACGCTCCTCGAGACACATGTCCGCGACATCGTGACCGCCGTCAATAACGGTCACATACTCGGGCGGGAACGCATCCGACATCATTTTCTTGAGCACGCGCGTGCAGTTCGCTGATTTTGAACTCGCCTTGATCACTGCGGTGTTACCACCTGCTATGCTCGCGGCGAGCACGCCAAGCGAAAGAATGAACGGGAAATTGAACGGACTGATGATGAGTGTCGTGCCGTAAGGCATCTTGTAGACCTTTGTCAGGACGCTCGGGAAACAAAGCAGCCCGCTGTAATGGGTTTCCGGTTTTGCCCAGCGCTTAAGTCCGCGTATAGTCTCATTTATCTCAAGGATCGTGCTGCCGACGTCGCAGAAATATGCTTCGTTCGGGTGTCTGCCGAGATCTTCCGCCAAAGCTTCCAGTATCTCCGGCTCATAAAGCCGAATTACTGCTTTCAGTTTCTTCAGCTGCGCGATGCGCCATTCGACATCGAGCGTCGAATTCGTGCGGAAGAATGCTTTTTGATTTTCGACGATCTTATGAACCGATCCCTGATCCCATTCAGTGTAAACCATCATGATCTCCCCATATGATAACAGGACGGTCCGCATGCTCAGTCTTGGCATGAGAACCGTCCCTGTGTCAGGTTTTGTTAAAGCAGACTTTTCCCGTAGTACGCAGCATCGATAACTACTTTTATCGTATCTTCCGTCATGACGATCGGATTGAATTTGGTCGGACCCATGAGCGAATTCTTTGCAACAACCGGGAGGTCTTTCAGATACGTTTCCTCATCGAGACCCATCTCACGGATCGTATTTGGAATACCAAGATAACTCCTTATATCCCTGATCGCCTGAATGAAATCATCCACTCCGAGAAGCTTGGCGAGCCCTTCCATCTTTTCCGCCACGGACGGGACGGCTTTGTTGTATTCAAGGACATACGGAAGGATGACGCCGTTCGTAAGACCGTGCGGATAATCGTAGTATCCGCCGAAAGCATGCGAAATGCCGTGGACCATCGTGAGTCCGACATTGGTGAACGCCATGCCGGCCATGCTTTGGAAATTGTGCATCCTCTCGCGGGCTTCTTCGGTCTTCTCAGTAAATGAGATCGGGAGCCATTTCATGATCCCGAGTATCGCGTACTGGGTCAGTGCCAGATTGAAATCGTCACAGTCGGGCCTAAGATAGCACTCGACAGCGTGTGTGAGCGCGTCCATTCCTGTTTCAGCCACAACATTGTCCGGAAGCGTCATAGTGAGATCCGGATCCAGGATCGCGATGTCCGGTTTATTGGCCATGCAGTTCAGAGGGATCTTGAGTCCCCTGTCGGGATCGGTCACGACACTCGTCCTCGTCACTTCAGACGCGGTGCCGGATGTGGACGGGATCGCTACGAGGAATATTTTTTCGCGTTTTTCCGGAAGGATCTCAGGCGTTACTGTTTTGATGTCGAGATCCGGATGCTCATAGAACAAAATCATCGCCTTGGCTGCGTCGAGCGTGGATCCGCCTCCCACAGCTATTACCGTATCGGGCGTGTACTTTTTGAAATCTTCGACTCCAGAGTTGACTTCATAGATCGTCGGGTTTTTGCCGACTCCCTCGTGGAAGAATACCTCTCTGTCGCCAAGAAGCGAAACGATCCTGTCGATCACTCCGCTGCGCCTCATGGAACTTCCGCCGGCGACAATCATTATTCTTTCGCCCGGAACGTCTTTTACCGCATCCAGCGAGCCTTTTCCGATAACGAGTTTATTAGGTTCATAATTGAGAATAGCCATTCTTTTCCCCTCCTGGTGATCAATGAGAATAATATATTTAATTATACCACAAAGCTCTGCACGCGCATATGCGCGGCATCCGAAAGCATTGTACCAACCGGGTGCCCGGGTTTACTTGCAATAACCCCGGTTTCGCAAGCAGATCCATCATAGCGAAAGACCATCATGAACGAGTTGTTCCGACATAATCGATGGAAATCCTCGAATTTGGCGGAATGATCCGACATAGAATCCCGCAAGAAGTCATCTCTGTCGGAAGAAGTATTATTAACGATCCATGATTGCCGAGAAGCATGAGTATATTTCTATCGGAAGATGGATAGAAAGCTGTTATCATGCACGGAATTCCGACATAAAAAAGCGTTTAAACAAAGAAATGTCGGAAGATTCCTCCCAAAGCAAGAAAAAATCTTGATATTGTCGGAAATACTCAGAACAACTCTTACAGGAGGATCTATTCACACACGGGCTGCATTGTATCCCCCTGCCCCGCATTTTATGCGTGCGGAGGCATAGCTTTGTGATATAATAAATATGTTATGCGAGCAAATCTAAGGAGGTGCGTGCATGGAATATTTCTATAAAGATTTCGATCCCGAAAAAGCCAAGGATCTGGCAGTAGGCTGGGTGCGTGAGTTCTTTGAGACGAGCGGTCCGGGCTGCAACGCGGTAGTTGCGATCAGCGGAGGAAAAGACAGCTCGGTCGCGGCGGCGCTTTGTGTCGAGGCTTTGGGAAAAGACAGAGTTTTCGGTGTGCTTATGCCGAACGGAGTGCAGAAGGACATCGACATGTCGCACAGAGTCGTTGATTTTCTGGGAATCGACCACGTTACGATCAATATCAAGGACACTGTCGATTCGGTACTTAAGGGAATGACTGACTGCGGCATTGAACCGTCGCTCCAGACCAAGACCAACCTGCCAGCGAGAGTCAGGATGGCGGTCACATATGCGGTATCCCAGTCAAAGAACGGCCGTGTGTGCAATACCTGCAACCTGTCTGAGGACTGGGTCGGGTACTCTACGAGATACGGCGACACTGCGGGGGATTTTTCACCTTTGTCGTTCTTTACGGTGCAGGAAGTTCGCGCGATCGGCACGGCGCTCGGACTCCCCGACGACATAGTTTACAAAGTCCCGATCGACGGACTCACCCCTTACACGGATGAGGAAAACCTGGGATTCACGTATAACACGCTCGACAAATACATCAGGACGGGCGAGATCGACGATCCGGAAATCAAGGAAAAGATCGACAAGAGACATGCTGCGAACGTTTTCAAGCTGAAAGTGATGCCGGCCTTCAAGTTCGAGGCGCCGATAGTCGCTGTCAGCCCCCACTTTGGGAATAGATCGATCAGATAACTTTGTTTGTACAAGCATAAAACAATAAATATATGAATTGCCGGAAGGCTGATGGAGGTAATTGAAATGGGCTATGTTGAGA
>JAFOKI010000030.1 GCA_017419895.1 Eubacterium sp.
CCGCATGGTCCGTACCAACGCGTTCATATGCGGACATAAATCTTTCATACGTGACAGACGAAGCCGACCTTCTCAGTTCATCTGAAGAAAGTGCGCTTACCACAAAGCTTGAATCGATCAAGACTAAACACGGATTTGACGTTTTCATTGTTACGGTAAACTCGCTTGAAGGTATGACATCTACTCAATTCGCAGACGCGATCCTGGATCAATCAGGTTACGGCGCGGACGGAAAAGATAAATCAGCCATACTGCTTCTTCTCAGTATGGGTGAACGTGAGTGGGCAATTTCAACGAACGGACACGCTATTGACGCGTTTACCGATGCCGGGCAGGAATATCTTATGGATCGTGTGCTTCCCTATCTTGGCGACGGTGACTACGCGGGCGGTTTCAATGAATTTGCCGATCAGTGCGACGATTTTATTACCCAGTATGAAAAAGGCGACGAATATGACACCGGCAACATTCCTGAGAACAACCCGCTCGACGAAGTACCCGCAGGAGCACGCGGACTTGGTGGACTGATATTCGGCGCACTTACCTCACTGATCGTTGTTTCAAGACAGAAAGGACAGCTCAAGTCAGTGAGAAGCCGTACCACGGCAAGTGATTATACATCAGCAAGCGATCTCAGCCTTTACGACCATCGCGATCTATATCTTTACAGAACCATGAGCCGTGTAAGGATAAGAAGAGATGATAACGGACATCATGGCGGAGGAAGCTCAGTACATACAAGCAGCGGCGGTGGATTCCATGGCGGATCCCACGGCAAATTCTAAATTGAAAGGAAGTTTATCGCATGGGCGATAACAAATTAGTTTACAGCACATTTGAAGATTATTTAAAGTCGATCGGCGTTGAACCGGCAGTTTCTGATGCTGCCGGTTCAGCCGTGACCGAAACCCTTGATGAAGAACCGATCATTACTGAAGACCAGGTTTGCGACGAACCGGTTGACTCAGTTGAAGAATCAGTTCTTCCTGAAGAATCCCCTGCTCCCGTGGAAAATGCTATTGTTGATGATGAACAAAGTGTTCCGGAGCAGCAGGAATCTGATTTGGATGAAATGACTGCGGAAGCAGAACCCGAAACAAAAGAAGTTCAGGCTGAAGAAACGGCCATCGAAGAACCAGCAGCTGAGCCTGAGGTTCAGGCTGAAGAATCAGCTATCGAAGAAACAGTAGCTGAGCCTGAGGCAGAACAGTCTGCGATTGAAACTGAACCTGAGCCTGAGGCAGAACAGTCTGCGATTGAAACTGAACCTGAAACTGAACCAACCATTGAGCCTGTTTTGGATGAAGTGAAAGATGAAGAACCTGCTGAAACAGAGGCTTCTGAAGAACCTATAGTTGAGCCGGCTACCGAACCGGAGCCTGTAAAGGCTGAAGAGCCTGCTGTTGAGCCGGGTGAACCGGAAAAAACGGAGTCTGCACCCGAGGTTTTGAATGAAGAAAGTTCCGGGGAGGAACCGGAAGAAGAGGAAGAACCGCGCGGCGGCTGCTTTGGTGTGTTCATCGTATTCCTGCTGCTGTTTATGATCGCAGCTGGTTCCTTTGTTGCTCTCGACCGCTTTGTCGTTCATGGCAATAGATTTCTTCCGGATACGACAATAAACGGAGTTGATGTCGGAGAGATGAACATCCGGCAGGCGTCTAAAGCGCTCGAAACAGACTGGGCATCCCACACACTGGAAATCAAAATGAATGGTGAAACGGTCGATACCCTTTCTGAACTCGATCTCGCATATAACGCAGACCAGAAAGTTGAAGATACACTTCATGCCGGATGGGTAGAGTGCATCAAGAGACTTCTCAGTAAAAAAGCACGCAAACTTGAGATTGAACTTCAGCCTAATCCGGATGAAGGAACATTCGACACGACATTCGAGTCTCTTAATATAGTTAAAAACCATAAAGAAACCGTCAAATCAGAGGATGCTTACATTGATCTCAGCAACACGGATTTTAATATCGTCAATGAGGTCTATGGCGACAGCCTTGATAAAGAAAAACTGAAAACCGCTCTCATAAACGCAATCGCTGTAGGACAGAGTGAATTTGATTACTCACCTGCCAAGTTCTATCTGGAGCCCAAGATCAAATCCAACAGCAAAGAAATCGCAGAAGAAATGAAATACTGCGAGAAATATCTTTCACATGTCATCAAGTACAAGGGCTTCAAAGGCTTTGTGAAAGGCATGGTGATAACACCGGATCAGGTCAACAAATTCATAAGCGTCGCTGACGACGGCACAGTAAAGGTCAACAAGAACAAAGTCCAGAAATTCGTCGAAGAAACTGTGTGCCCGCATTTCTCCACTGAAGGTATCGACAGAAAGATCAAATCTCTGGCAACCGGAAAGAAATTCGAAGTCTCAGGTGGTGATTATGGTCTTGCTGTCAGCGTCGAACAGGAAGTAAAACAGCTGACCAAAGATCTGAAATCGCTCAAGAGCGTCGAACGTATGCCTAAATACACGACAGAAGTCAGCGAGGATCAGACTAACGACATCGGAAATACCTATGTGGAAGTTGACCTTACAAATCAGGTGCTTTACTACGTCGAAAACGGAAAAGTAAAGGTCGAGTGCAATATCGTAACCGGAACTGAAGCTACGGGTCACGGAACGCCACAGGGCGTATACGCGATAAAATACATGGCGACACATGTCACACTTAAAGGCCGTAACGATGACGGATCCAAGTACGAATCAAAAGTTACTTACTGGATGCCATTCAATCTTCCCTACGAGATCGGTCTTCATGACGCAACATGGCGCGGAGCATTCGGAGGCGGCATCTACTATTATAACGGAAGCCACGGCTGCGTTAATATGCCATTTAACTCGGCACAGGCTCTTTACGGAAGAGTGGAAGTCGGCACTATAGTGATCTGTCACTATTGATAATAGAACAAAAACTGCATCAAGTATGCTGCGGGCGCACCTTATGGAGCGCCCGCTCTTTGCGGAGGTAAATACATGGCTAAAAAACAATTTCAGGCAGAATCAAAAAGACTCCTCGATCTCATGATCAATTCGATCTATACGAACCGTGAGATATTCCTGAGAGAACTCATAAGCAACGCCAGCGACGCGCTCGACAAGCTCTATTACACAAGCCTTAAGTCGGGAAGCACCGGTGTGAAAAGGTCAAACTTTGTCATACGGATCGCCGCTGACAAAGACGCCCGTACTCTCACCGTTTCCGATAACGGCATAGGTATGTCTGCGGAAGAACTCGAGTCAAACCTCGGAACGATCGCGCGCTCCGGAAGTCTTTCATTCAAAGAAGACATGGAGCTGGATGACGATAAGAAATCCAGGAAGATCACCGATATAATCGGACAGTTCGGAGTAGGATTCTATTCCGCGTTCATGGTAGCTGAAGAAGTTACTGTCACTTCAAAAAAGTTCGGATCTGATGATACTTTCGTCTGGAAATCATCAGGAGCTGATGGATACACTATAGAGAAAGCGGTAGATATCCCCTCTTCTGCTGAAATCGCAGATTCAGGCACGGTGATCACACTGGTCCTGAAAGAAGATACCGACGATGAGAATTACTCTCAGTATCTCAACGACTATACTATCAAGAGTCTCGTTAAACAGTATTCAGACTACATCCATTATCCTGTCAAACTCGGAGATGACACGCTGAATTCCATGGAGCCGATCTGGAAACGCCAGAAATCCAAAGTAGACCCGAAGGATTACAACGAATTCTATAAATCGAGGTTCAATGATTATGTCGATCCTGCGCGCGTGATAAGGACTGCAGTTGAAGGAATGCAGAGCTATACCGCGCTTCTGTTCATACCCGGAATGGCTCCGTTCAATTATTACAACGGTGACTATGAAAAGGGCCTCGCTCTTTATTCTTCCGGCGTACTGATTATGGAACGCTGCAAAGAGCTGATCCCCGATCACTTTAGCTTTGTCAGAGGTCTTGTCGATTCACAGGATCTTAATCTCAACATTTCAAGGGAAATGCTGCAGAAAGACCGCCAGCTTATCGCGATTGAAAGGAATCTTGAAAAGAAGATCAAAAAAGACCTTCTCGATTTCCTCAAGAATGACCGTGATGAATATGAAAAGTTCTTTGACAATTTCGGCAGACAGCTGAAGTTCGGCGTCTACGACAACTACGGTGCAAACAAAGACCTTTTGTCCGATCTCATTATGTTCACGTCGTCAAAAGACAAGAAAATGACTACTTTGGACGAATACATAGAGAGAATGCAGGAAGATCAGAAATATATCTATTTCGCTCCGGGTGAAACGATTGAGAAGATAGATATGCTTCCGCATGTCGCAGCAGCAAAAGCGAAGGATATAGAAGTTCTTTATCTGACCGATGAGATCGATGAGTTCGTGCTGCGCGTAATGTTTGACTACAAAGGTAAGGAATTCCGTTCAGTCTCGGATGAAGATTTCAGGGCTGAGCTCTCCGATTCTGAGAGCGCAAGACTTGATGACATAACAAAGACAAATGAAGACTTCCTTCGTTTTGTCAAAACCACCGTGAACGGAACCGATGCGTCGGATTCCATTGAAAATCTGGATCCCGACCTCCTGAAAATAGCGGAAACGAGGTTCTCGCTCTCACTTGGCGATGCACCGGTAATGCTTACAGTCAACGGCATGGTTTCGCTGGAGATGGAAAAAACATTCAAGCGGATGCCGATAGACAGAGGCGTAAGAGCTGAAAAAGTCCTCGAACTCAATCCTGATTCACCTTCTGTCAAAAAACTCATGCAGACATACTCAGGTGAAGAATCGGAAAGAGCTGAAGCCGCGGTAAGACTGCTTTACGATCAGGCTGTTCTTCTTTCCGGACTTGAGATAGACGATCCCGTAAGAATGGGAAAAGATATAGTATCACTTATCGGCTGACGCGCGAAGCGGCTTTGTATGATTCCACAAGAGCCGAATCGCTTTGAATAATCACAGTTTCTTCAAAGAATCCACACTTTTATGCTGTATATTAGTTACAGTAAAGTGGATAATGGGAGGATAATATGAAATCAAAAGCTTCAATCGTCATTGCTCTTATCTGTGCACTCATCGTGTTCGCGACCGGAGCAGTCATATTAATGAACGTCTTGGGCGGATCCGGTTCTAAAGGCGGAAATCCTGGAAATTCGAAATACGCCGGGCTCAATTATTCGGATTATATCACACTTGGCGAATACAAAGACTTGACTTACGAAAGCTCTGCTGTTGATATATCTGATGAAGATCTTCAGGATGCGATCGACGATCAGCTTTCAGAACACGCCGAAGCGCTCGAAATAACCGAAGGTGAAGTCGCTGAAGACGATCTGATAAATGTAGACTATGTCGGAACGATCGATGGTAAAGAAGTACAGAAAGTGCCCGATATCTCGATACTTGTTGGCGCTGCGGAGCTCGGTGAGGATGTTGACAAAGCCCTTATAGGCGCATCAATCGGCACCGAAATAGTCGTTGAGACAGTTGTTCCGGAAGACAGTGAAGATGAAGATCTTGCGGGAAAAGACATCACCTATACAGTTAAGATCAATCACAAGGAAGACGAAAAAATACCCGAGTACAATCTCGATTTCGTGAAATCCGTGAGTGAATTTACGAGTCTGGAAGATTATGAGGCTGACCTCAAAGCCCAGCTTACTGAAGACAGACTTGCAGAGAATGTTGAAGAGGCTAAGGAATCCCTCATGAGTACCGTTATGGATAATTCTGAGGCAAAGTCCTATCCCGAAGGTTTCGTTGATGAAGAACTCACTAGAATCAAGGAGGAGTACCAGAGCTATGCCGATATGTACGGCATGACAATGGACGAATTCCGCGAGACATTCCTCGGATACACGGAAGAAGAAATGAATACTGAGTTTGAAGAAGAAGCCAAATCTGCTGTTTTCGAAAAGCTCATCGCCTATGCGATTCTTGAAAAAGAAGGCATAAAGATTTCGAAATCCGATTTTAAGGATTATCTGTCTGGGCTTCTTGAGGAAAGCGGTTACACAGAAGAAACGTTCAAAGAAGATTATGAAATGAGCATTGAAGAGTACGCTGAACAGTACGATATGTACACTGAGTTTGTGCTCGATCAGGCAAAAGATATCATGTACAAGAACGCTACTGCTGTTCCGGCATCCGAGACCGCAAGCGACGATGATGAAGAATTAGACGAAGATGATGAAGTCGAAGACCTCGGCGCTGATGAACTCGAGCTGGATATAGATGATTCCGAAGATCCTGACGAAGAAATAGCCGATCCTGAAGAATAGACTTAAGCAAAACCACTATAAAACGGTCCGTTCACTGAACGGACCGTTTTCATATGTCAATTTAGCACTATTTTGTATTATTCTGTTCGTCCTTCGGAACGATTTTGTTCCATACAGCCTGGAATATAACAAAGTCTTTCTTGAGCAAAAGGTCTATATCAACACTTTCCATGTCTGCGAAAAGCCTTCTTTCGGTTTCGCATTCATTTATAGCTTCCGGTGTGCGCCATTCGCCGTCATCACAGAGCCACAGCCATTCATTAACAAGGCCTTTGTAGCGGAGATTCCATCCGGCGAACTCGTACCCTTCCCTTTCATACAGACAAGCCATCAAGTCAAAATGGTCGAGTCCGGTGAGTTTGAATCTTTCAGTATACTTAACAGAAGAATTCTTGGTGTAGCCTATTTCTCCTCTCAGAACTTTCTTAGCCACCAGATCTTCAAGTTTGGAAGCATTTGACTTGCCACCGTTGTAAAGGACTTCAGTGCCTCGGGAATCGATGATGTCTTCAGCCGGGCTGAGGAAATTTGTGCACAATGTATCAACACCATTCTCGAACAAAGCATCCGCAATCGCGCGTCCATCGTTTGAATATGCCAACACTGCGAGACCCGCTTCTTTCATCATGGCAACTTTTTCTTTTGTGCAGTCACGGAACTGAAGCGCTACCGCTATAATTCCCTTTTCTTTACAGAAAGTGATGATATCACTCAGCACCTCGGGCTCCGTGCCGCGCCTGATGAAGTACTGATAATACTTGAAGTGATATACACTGTCTACAGCCTCGTACTGCTCAGGTGAAGCCACCTGCATCAGTACTCTGTCCTCCACACCGGGTTCATCCAATACGGTATCTTTTATGACCTGTATCATTAAACGGGCTTCATCACCCATCACACCGTGAATGTCGAGCTCCCAATAAAGATCTTTGTATTTTTAATGTATACCGCTAGTGTATCAAGATCCATTGTCGGCATCCCGAAGACTTTCTGCGCGAGAAAAAGATCATGGGTCATGGTCTCAAATTCTTCAGAATAATCCATTCCTGAAACCGCACAGATATCTTCCGTCCAACCGTGAGAGCAGACGACCTGCCCATCTGATGTCAGCTGGAGATCTGCTTCAAAATACCTGTGTCCAAGCGCAATAGCATTTTTCAGCGCCTCCTCCGTATTCAGGTACTTGTGTCCGTCCAGTCCACCCAGCGCATGGGCAAGATACCTGTTTTCGAACATCGGTGCTTTTGTTGTCATTTTAATTCCCCCGTAATTACTTTAAAAAAGCCGGCCGCCTCCGATCAAAGATTTTCAGCGTCCGGCTAAATACTTCAGGATTGGTTTATGCCGTGAATTTATAGATTCCGATCGTGCTTCTCAGACCGGTCCGCATCTCCATGATCCCCTGTTCTTTTGAAACTCCACAGCTGCTTTGTAAACTCTTTCACAGTTATTGAAATCATCAAATTCGAAGAAATCATTTATACGATCGATATACTTTTGCTCAATCGTACATCCTCGTATCATTATATCACAAATTGCATCTACCACGCTATCGTTATCTTTGCAGACCGGACCGAATCCCATTGTATCATATTTCAATCCGCCCTCCCCGTACTGCGGCGGGAGCTCGTCGGGATGATAATATACCAATGGCTTGCGCTGATAAGCGAAGTCATACATGATGCCTGAATGATCGGTTACCATCAGAGCGGATTCAGTGAGTATCTTCTCGTAATTCACCTCTGAACCGGGAATGATCTCAACTACGTCGTTGGCCTCAAAATCGCCGATTTGAGGGCTCAAAATCGGGTGTATAAGGTAAATCAGCCTATACCCGTTTTCTTTCGCGCAATTAAGCAGTTTTTCATCGTTTATGAGCCTGTTATAGATTTTGTAATATGTCGTGTCTTTGAAATTGGAACTGTATTCGTGGTTAGAGCCTTTTTTGTTCGTGCCGGAAGTCACGTTTCTTCTCCAGGTCGGAGTTATGATTATCTGCTTGACGGCTTTGTTTCTGAGTCCGTCGTATCTCGGCGCACCAGTCAGTTTTAGTATACTCGGATCATCGAAACCGTAAATGGGCTTAGACAGGTTCGCTACCTCGTATTTCGATACACAGAAATAGTATTTAAGATTATCGTATATCCTGTTCTGATACTGTGCTATCTGCTGGATCGAAAGACCATGCTGCAGGCATACTATATCGAAATTGAAAAGCCCGCGGAAATACTTTTCAAGATTCTTGAGGTATCCCATGTATTGAAGTGTGCCCGCTCTTGTAGTGAAAACGATCTTGGTGTGCAGTGTGATAAGTCTGTGCTTGATCGAATTATACTTTAGAACAGTCCTGTATTTTCTCGAAAGCTTCCTGTATTCCGGCGTATCTTCATTTACGACATAGTAAAGCGTCTGCCCTTTCCCGCCGTGATCGTTTACATATCTGTAGAAGTATTCACCGTTATCGCCGCCTTTGAACAGCTGGTCGAATGTCACCCAGATATTCTTTCTATGGTAAATGGGCAGTGTCAGGAAATAGATGAACCTGAAAGCAATTGCTTTGAAAGCGCGGGTCGAATACCTGCTTTCTTTGTCTTTCATGTCTTTGAAAATCCCGTACCAGCATTTCATTTCATGCACGAAAGTCTTGAAAAGCGAGGAACGTTCAATGACCAGTTCGCCTTTGTTTCCGTCATATGTGACAATATTGCCTTTGAAGTTCCAGTAACTGTTCCTGAACATCGTAGTGAGCCTGGATTGGGATTTCTCGAACTTCCATGGCATTACAAACTCAACGTCTTTGAACGTAAGAATGACTTTATACCTGATTTTCTCTTGTCCACTGTAAGGTATAGTGAATTTGAACGTATAACCCTTCTGTGCCGTTTGCCCGAAGAATTTCGAGAGACTGTAAACTTCATTTCTCTCGGTTGGAATAACTGAGCCGTCGCTTCCTCTGACGGTCACCGTGAAGTTTTCATGGTTGTTGAAGAACAGATTCCTGAGTTCGGCATCGACGACGAGGTCTTTGCCTTCATAATTCATCGCCTTCACAGCACATGAGAACCAGACAGAGTTCGCAACGATCGTTCCGTTCGACGTCACGAATTCATACGGTTCTTCAACATAAGACCTGAAATTCTTGCGTCCGGAATAACCTGAGTATTCAGGTACCGGATCTACGTCAATATAGTCAGAACCATATTTAATACAAAGGAACATATATCCGCAGAATCTCGGCAACTCGACTTTTTTACTTTGAAAGTCGTAATGTGAAATGATGTCATCATCGATCCTTTGGAGAATGTCCCTGATCCTGCCTATGTACTCATCCATCTCCTCAGGCTGCAGGATGTCTTTGTTCCTGTCGTTTCTGTTGCACGCGAACTGCAGCCTGATGAAATCAAACATGACCTTCTGCTTGATCCTTGATGTTTTCCCACCGACCAGCGATCTTGCCAGCATCACCAGCTCTTTGGTATACCATTCATGGAAATACTGGGGATGATAGTTGTAATAATCTATATCCTGGAAAACGGACGTTACAACGTTTTCGTTCGAAAGCAGGAATCTCGTAATGACAGAGTATATTTCAGCCACGAAAGCGCGTTTGTATTCCAGTTCAAGATCCTCATTGAATCTTATACCGCTGAGAGCGCCTTTCTTCATGAACATGCAGAAAAGAAAACTGATCCACAGATCCGGTGTTTTCTTCAGGTCTATAATTCCCGGAACATAGTGGAACGATATCCTTGTTTGGCTTCGGCCTCTTACGTTAACGGATCTTGGTTTGAGACATGAAAGCTTAAGGCTTTCGTCATTTGCAAAGCCCTTTTCTATATCTTTAAGCGATTTGTCGGAATAAACACAAGTTGTATCCGAGATGTTGATGATGTCGTACTTTGCGTTATCCAGAGCACGATTAAGCGCAGCTGATGTATTGTCCCCGGCATCGATGAAACTCACGTCGATTCCGGAAAAAGCATCGCTTCCGGTAACTCTTTTAACAGAATCGCTGTCTTCACCGACCAATATAAGCTGACAGTTTATCCCCTTGGATACATCCGCCACATGCCTGACAAAGGTTTCAATGCCTTCATCCGCTGCAATTTCGGCTATTATTGTGATTCCTGAGATCTCACTCATATACTATCTCCCGAGTTCTTTTATCACTTCAATCGTATCGGCAGCGTCTCCGGCTATCGTTATATTGTTAATGTAATTTCTGCCAAGTATGCCGAGACGCTTTACAGCCAGCTCCGAAGCCTCGTCTTTTACTACGATCGCATTCACACGCTCCGCGGCAAAGCCGACAGCATCACGCATGAACGTATCCCCTTTTTCAATCTGTGCAATCATCTTATCTGTAATGAAGAGCACTTTTTTCTTTGCGCTCGAAAGCGAAAGACCAATCACTATTTCAGGATTTACCGTGTCGTAAATTCCCATGACATCGAATACTACCCGGTCATACATCCTTACCGGCAGAAGTCCATATTCGTGGACGAGGTATCCCATTGCCTTTTTGAAAGATACTTTACCTGCTTTGTAAAGGTCTAGTATAGGCTGGCCGAGCGATGAAAGCTGGGCATTGTCGACAGAGTCTATAAGAAGCGAGTTATGGAGCAGCGGATAGGCGCTGTCTTTGTTCATGTCCGTCTTAAACTCATCACATCCGACATAAATCTCGTAAGCGTCTTTGTCGTAAGACGCAGCGATCTCATTCAGCCTGTCTGTAGGTTCACCCGGAGCACATCCATCAGTATAGAGAAGAACTTTAACCTTGTCGTTCCCCGGGATTTCTTCCACATCCAGACCTGTCTCATCACCCCGGAACAGTCTGCAAAGCATCTCAGCATTGTTCTCGTGATCGAATGCGCACATCATCCCGCGGTACTCAGTATCATCGTACTGTTTTCCCCGGTTCAGCATCTCTAGGACTTCATCTTTTGAATAAGCGAGGTCGAACGGCAGATCGCGTATATCCATGTTCATTCCCTGGTGAGCCATGTAGTCGTCGTAATCCTCGATATAAAGGATTATCTGCTTGCCGAGGATAAGATAATCGAAGAACACACTAGAATAATCGCTTATGAGCGCCTCTGTCAGAGTCAGGAGTTCATAGCTGTCGATAAGCGGCGGGAATGTATGTATATGTTTAAATGAACTCGTGTCTAGACCTTCTTTCACGTGGTGATGAAGGTTCACGTACAGGATCTGGTCATCCCTGAGCCTCTCGTCAAGATAAGTCAGGAATTCCACTTCTCTCGCAACTGTATCGGCATCAGAAAGATGGCCTCGGAATGTTGGCATGTACGCGTAGAGTTTCTCACCATTCGGAGCAAGTATCTTTCTGAGTTCTTCTTTTCTTTCATCAGTTACCGCAGTCATGCCGGAAGTTCTTGGGTATCCGAGCATGAGCGCCTTAGCCTTGAGAAGCGAGGTGATCCTGTAAGAATCCCACATCACGTCTCTCGTGTAATAATTCGGATATAAAAGATAAGAAGCGCAGAGGAAATTCTTCTGCTGTCTTGAATTGTAGTGGCTCTTCTTACCTTCCTTCTTAACGCCGAGATTCTTGAGCGGAGTGCCATGCCAGATGTCGATCATCACCTGTTCGGGACGCCTAGTCCATTGATACGGGAAATAGCTCTCCGTGATCATGTACTTGCAGGACTCCAGCCTGTTGTTATAGCCCTTGGGAACAGTCGATGTGCGTGTCCATCCGTTTTGCTCGATATAGCCTTTAACTATCGGATCCGTCGTGTCCGTTTTGGTCCTTACATAAATCTTGTAATCCTTGAATCTTTCGTCGTAATTGAGCTCGTTAAGGATATACTGCATGCTGCCGCGGACATTCACACCCAGGCCTGCGATCAGGATGCTTTTCTCTTCTATCTCGGTGTCGTAATACATGTCCACAATGCTCTTGGGGCCGCGTTTACCGCCCTTCCATCTGAGCATCCTATCGTACTTTTTGACAAGTCTGTTTCTTACTGCCGGGTCAACAACAAAGCTTTTTTCCGCTTCAAAAATCTTGATGTCTTTTGGATCCATTCTTATGGCAGCGGCGAAACGCCGCATCTCCTTTCTTCGCTAAAACATTGTATTTATACGCGGATCTGCCACAAAATTTAGTGGTCCGCGCAAATATCAAACACATCGTTATCAGGACGTTATTATTCAAAATATTATATCATAAATGTGACTATAAGTGAAGCAGATTAGCACCGCATGGAAACGCTATTCCTCGCTGTTTCCCGTGTTTTTCCAACGGTATTTCAACATATCAACGCATCCGTTTTCTTTGAATGCGATTCCCTCCGATTCAAGACGATGTCTCTGCTCTTTCCAGCCGGGGACAGTCCTTCCGGACGAGTTCACTATTCGGTGACACGGATGGTCTCCGTATCTGTCTGCCATACTCATTATCTTCCCGACCTGACGTGAGTTTTTTGGACGTCCCGCCAGCGCGGCAATCTGACCGTAGGTCGCGACTCTCCCGTATGGCACACTGTCGGCTATCGAAAGTACTTTTCTTATAAATTCGTCGTCGGTCTTCGCTGGCTTTCCGGACGTAAGGCTATAACTTTCTCCTACCAATTCCATCACTCTCTCGTCAGTAAGAGAATCGTCAAGTATCACCGATATCCAGTTTCTGTGGTTCATATGATAAGCAGGATAGATACCTTCTGTATCGAACGAGTCGTCTTTGCTCAATATATCAGACCTGAGATTCATCACGTCCACAGGATCATCTGAACCCGGGACAAGCACATCTTTGTTAACATTCATTATGAGACCGAACCATTTTCGGTTTCCTGTATGCCTGAAAACTCCGGCAGGTTCATAGGTGCCCTTATCCCATGGGAAATCCGGCTCGACTTTGTATTTACTGAATATCTTTTCGGTTATCCGGTTTGCCTGAACTGAAGAAAAATAAGTGTCTGTACAGCATGAAACTGCGATACCGTTCAGAAACTCTTCATACGCAGCCCTCACCATGCTGACGAAAGGTCCGTCGAATGAACGGACACGGAGCTGTGTGTACTCCTCCTCGTTCATCACATCGATGACTCTGCCGTTTATATTGCCTTCCGGTGTGACCGTTATTTCAGCACGAAAATCGCCGTCCATAATGCCAGCTGAATATGTATAAGTATTTCCGGTTTCCACGAAACCGTTACTAAGCATTTTTTCGTGAACAAAGCGCTTTCGCGCGAATACTTTCTGTTCTATTTTCATGGTGTCTGCAAATGTCGAAATCTAATCATTTATAAGTTTGACTATAAATAAACTTTACAATTTTGTCGAAGAAATATCAATGATCATTAGGGATTCTGAACATCAAGGCACGCTAGCGGTTTGACATTTTACCGCCGGCATTTTACACTTATAGCAATGATAAAAAGAGTTTGGCCGGAAGCGAGGTAACCGGATTGGTTATAGAAAAATTCATAAGAAATCTGAAAACTAAAGGACTGAAAGAAACACTCAGAAAGACTAAAAAACGTCTTTCTTCTATGATATTCAGGAAGCGCGCACGCATTAGAGAACTTGAAAAGCAGGTCGAGACACAGAAAAAGCTGAACGAGATGTTCGGTGATTTCATTCTGTTCAAAGAGATGAAAGCAAACGGCGCTGACGATGAAGCGATAGAAGAGGTCAGAAGCCGCATACTGGCAAACGAAAACGGCGCTGTCCGCCGCGCTCTTAAGGAGCTTTACGTCAAGAAGATAATACCTGAAATCTACGCAGACGAGAGCCGCAAACCCGTTACCGACACTGTCATATTCATGGAGAGCGGAACAAGCCCCTCAC
Source organism: Eubacterium sp. (assembly GCA_017419895.1). Lineage (GTDB taxonomy): Bacteria > Bacillota > Clostridia > Peptostreptococcales > Anaerovoracaceae > Aminicella. The sequence continues at coordinate 14,095 of JAFOKI010000030.1, forward strand.
CCAGCAGCTTCCATATCGCAAAAGAAATAGAAAAACAGGGCAAATACGAAGTCAAATACATCGGACTCAAGATCAGGAAGGTTCCCGAAATCGAGTTTTATGACAATGCTTGTGACTTCATCAGACAGGCCGCTACAGCAAAAGCCGTGTTCCTTTCGACTGCAAATAACCTTATGAGCCAGTTCGACATCAGACCTGAAACAAAAGTCATACAGCTCTGGCATGGTGTAGGGGTCTTCAAGAAAGTCGGATACAGCACTGCTGACAACGACAATTTCGGACTTTCGGCTAAAGACAGAGACGAATACAACCAGTACAGGAATTACACATACGTCACCCTCCCTGCTGAAG
>JAFOKI010000227.1 GCA_017419895.1 Eubacterium sp.
CAGTATGGAAAACTATGACAGCATGTACAGGGCTGTCGCGTTTTTCGCGTTCAAATACGGTAAGATCGACTGGCTTGAGTCAAACAATGAGTACTGGCTCGAGCAGGACGCACAGCTGCGTCGGGATTTTAATATCACGACAGGCGTACAGCCGGATGAACTTGTCCTCTGGAAGAGCAAATCGGCCATGAAGCCGGCGTATAAGGAAGCGGGCATTCCGACGGCACGCAACCATAAGATCACCGATATTGATGCGGCCAAAGATTTCCTCAAAGAGATCGGCGGCTATCCGGTGATCGTCAAACCGGACGTCGGCGTCGGCGCGGCGGACACCTGGAAGCTGGAAAATGATGAAGATCTTGTGGACTTCTTCAACAAGAAGCCCGATGTGCCGTATGTGATGGAAGAGTTCGTGTTCGGTAATATCTATTCGTATGACGCGATCTGCGATTCGAAGGGAGAGCCGCTCTTTGAGAATTCGTGCTGGTTCCCGCCCTCGGTTGCGGACATGGTCAACAAAGGCCTTGAGCTGAGATACTATTCCCTTGCACAAGTGCCTGAGCAGCTGCAGGACTACGGCAGGCGCGCGTTGAAAGCCTTTAAGGTCCGCAGCAGATTCGTCCATTTCGAGTTTTTCAGGCTCACACAGGCGAGAAAGAATCTCGGTGAGGTCGGTGAATTTGTCGGCCTTGAGGTCAATATGAGACCGGCAGGCGGCTATACCCCTGATATGATGGACTTCGGACACTCGACCGACGTCTATCAGATCTATGCGGATATGGTCACAAGTGACAAACGGTTGCTGCCGCCTGCGGGAGAAGATAAGTTCTGCGTTTATGCCGCGACGAAGGACATCCATCAGCACGCTCATTCACGTCAGGATATCCTGGATAAATACGGCGAGCGCATCGTCATGGCGGAGCGCATGCCGGATGTGCTCTCGGGCGCGATGGGTAACGAGATGTATACAGCCATAGTCGACAGCGAAGCGGAAGTGAACGAATTCGCTGATTATGTACAGGAGAAAGCGTAAAACAGTATGGAAGAAAGATACGAAGTAAGATACAGTGAAAAACTCGGACGCGAGATGGGGCATGCCGTATTCGGACATGCCGGCAAGCTCTGCCTGGCTTTCCCGCCCCAGAACGGCCACACCTGGGATTTCAGAAATTTCGGGATGGTAGAGACGGTGCGGCCCTGGATAGAAGCGGGCAAGCTCAGGATCATATGCGCCGATGCGATCGACGAGGAGTCCTGGTCCAATAAGGACGGAGACGGCCGGTACCGCTCCGAGATGCAGGAGAAATGGTTCAGCTATGTTGTGGATGAACTGATACCCGAGTACCTCGAGTGGGGCGAGAAGGCGATGACCACAGGCTGCAGCATGGGCGGACTGCACGCGGCCAATTTCTTTTTCAGAAGACCGGATATATTTGACACGCTGATCTCACTCAGCGGTGTCTTTGACGCAACATATTTCTTTGGCGATTACATGGATGACATCGTCTATAACAATTCGCCGGTTCATTTCATACCGAATATGCCGGACGATCATCCGTGGCTTGATCTCTACAGGCAGGGTACGATCATTTTTTGCTGCGGACAGGGCGCGTGGGAGGATAAGATGCGCGTCGATTCAGCATGGCTCGATCGGATCCTCACTGAGAAGAATGTTCCTCACTGGGCGGACTTCTGGGGCTTTGACGTCAACCACGACTGGCCGTGGTGGCAGAAGCAGCTGCCGTACTTTATGGGACATGTTTTGGGGGAAGCATGAGCAGACATCATAAAAAACGACATCCTTTCATTAAGTTCATCCTCTTTATTCTGATTATCGCGCTTCTGTGCTTGCTTGGAGTGGGGATCTATCTTCATTATCATCCGGATGAATCAATCGAAAGTCTCGGAGAAAAAGCAAAACAGGCTAAGCAGGAAGTACAGGAAAAAGCGCCCGGCGTAAAAGAAGCACTCGGCGAAAAACTGGATGAGGAGAAGGAGAAGCTTCCCAAAGCGCGCCTTAAGTCAACGGCTGATATCAATCTGCGTGCCGCCGGTGACGGATATTACTATTTCACCTATAACGGCGAGGATTACAAGGCGCTCTATTCATACAACACCTGGACGATCTACGATTCCTATAAGATTACGAACAAGAAGGATATGAAGATCATCTGTCAGGCGCTTTCTGACGAGCATCAGGTGCCGAGCCGTGACGGACAGTCGTACAGGACGGCCGAGGATATGGCTTATGAGTGGGATCAGCACAATAAGATCCATATGGTCGCGCCGGAGGACAGCGTGACGAGAGAGCGGACCAGGAATGTTGATTTAGATCCTGAAGACCAGGGAAAAACATACAAAGACCTGTACAATGAGAACCTCGGGAACAACTGACAGAAGTATGAAGAAAAAAGTCATTGCGGCAGGACATATTTGTCTGGATATCACACCGGTTTTCTCGGACAGACAGGTCAGCGGTATCGAAGATGTCATCAAACCGGGAAAACTCGTGGAGGTCGGCGCGGCGGATGTGCACACGGGTGGTTCAGTTGCCAACACCGGTTTGGCGATGCAGTTTCTGGGCGCGGATGTCACACTCATCGGCAAGATCGGCAGGGATAGTTTTGGCAGTATGATCCTCAATATCCTCGATCAGTATGGCACTGCGTACCGGATGATCAGTTCCGATACTGAGAGCACTTCGTATTCGATCGTTCTCGCGGTTCCCGGTATTGACAGGACATTCATACACAATCCCGGTGCCAACGATGCGTTCGGTCCTGAGGATGTGC
>JAFOKI010000228.1 GCA_017419895.1 Eubacterium sp.
AGCGGTCGATCTGTCACCGAAACCGCGTCCGCAGCCCGACGGTATCCGGATAAAAAGACTGATCTGCTGACTTGATGTGGGATCGCTTTGAGCGGGTTTTGCGTGGCAAGTTTAAATGCGGTGTGATATAATTTAAATACAAAGCCGCGGAAGGTGGGCTTTGTTGGCGTGCAAATAGCCGGTAGACCCGGAGTCACGGCGAACGTGCTATATATAATAAGGAAACGATTCGGCAGAAGCCGGATCGGTAAAGGGAGGATCATTATGCTGAAGGACAACAGGATCGTAGTCGCGATGAATGACGCGGGCGAGTACATCAGTCTTCTGCCGAAAATGGCGAACAGGCATGGACTGATCGCGGGTGCTACGGGAACAGGAAAAACGGTGACACTTAAAATACTGGCGGAATCATTCAGTGATCTCGGAGTGCCGGTGTTCCTGGCGGACGTTAAAGGCGACCTCGCGGGACTTGTCAATCCGGGAAAAGATTCGGATGACATGAGAAGAAGGATCGAGAAGTTCAAACTGGCTGACGGTCCGTTCACATATAAAGGCTATCCGGTCACATTCTGGGATATTTACGGTCAGAAGGGTATCCAGCTCAGGACGACGATCTCTGAGATGGGACCGCTCCTGCTGTCGAGGATCCTTCAGCTGAACGAGCTTCAGAGCGACCTCCTTACGATAGTATTCAAGATCGCGGATGACAACAATCTGCTCCTGATCGATACCAAGGACCTCAAAGCGATGCTGAATTACGTTTCTGAGCACCGTAAGGTTCTCGCCTCGGAATACGGCAACATCACGGAGGCCTCCATCGCGACGATCATCCGCGCGCTGGTCGCGCTTGAGACGTCGGGCGGCAAGACATTCTTCGGTGAGCCGGCGCTCAATGTTTCCGACTGGTTCATGACAGACGCGCAGGGCCGCGGAATGATCAATGTACTGGACAGCGAGAGCCTGATCTCGAACGGAAGACTGTATTCGACGTTCCTGCTCTGGCTGCTTTCGGAGCTCTTCGAGACACTTCCGGAAGTCGGCGACCTCGAGAAGCCCAAGATGGTGTTCTTCTTCGACGAGGCGCACCTGCTGTTCAAGGATACGCCCAAGCCGCTCCTCGAAAAGATCGAACAGGTTGTAAAACTTATCAGATCCAAAGGTATCGGCGTTTACTTCATCACGCAGAACCCGCGTGACATTCCGGAAGGCGTGCTTGCCCAGCTCGGCAACAAAGTCGAACATGCGCTCCACGCTTACACTCCGAACGAGCAGAAAGCCGTCAGGGCTGCTGCGGATTCGTTCCGTGAGAACCCTGCATTCGATACATATGAGACGATCATGGCTCTCGGAACCGGCGAAGCCGTGATTTCGTTCCTCCAGGCAGACGGTACTCCGGGGATCGCGGAGAAAACGGCTGTGCTTCCGCCGCAGAGCGCGTTCGGCGGAATTGACGACGCTTTCCGTGACATGATGATCAAACAAAGCCCATTCTGCGCGAAATACGCTTATTCGTACGATCCGGATTCGGCATACGAGTTCCTTCTCAGGATGGGATTCGGAACGCAGCAGGCAGCGGCAGCGCCGGGCTTTGTACAGCCTGCGCCGGCATCGCCGAGTTATGCGCAGCCGGGTTATGCTCAGGCTCCTCAGACAGGATATGTACAGCCTGGGTATGCGCAGCCGGCACCGGGATACGGACAGGCTATGCCGCAGACAGGATATGTTGAGCAGCAGGTAGGATACACCCAGGCTCCGCAGACGGGTTACGTACAGCCGCAGACAGGTTACGTCGAGCAGGCAACTTACACTGCTCAGACAACGGTACAGCCGGATTACGCTGAAGCGCCTGCAGGTTACGGCGCACCGTCCGGACCGACGCTCCCCGTAGATCCATCCCTCAGCCCCGCCGCGATTGAAGCAGCAAAACAGGCTGAGAAGGAAGCAGCAGCTGCAGCCAAACAGGCTGAAAAAGAAGCCGCGGCAGCAGCGAAGCAGGCTGAAAAGGAAGCAGCTGCGGCAGCCAAGCAGGCTGAAAAGGAAGAGCGCGAGCGCCAGAAACAGCTCGAAAAAGAAGAACGTGAACGTCAGAAGGCAGCCGAAAAGGCCGAGCGCGAAAAGCAGAAACAGATCAAGCAGGTCGGAAACTCCATCGCTGGAACGGTCGGACGCGAACTCGGAAAGACAGTCGGAAAGACGGTCGGCGGAACCTTCGGAAAGACGCTCGGTGGAAACGTCGGCGCGAGCATCGGCCGTACGCTGCTTGGTACGCTGTTCAGAACAAAATAAAAAAGATAAATAAAAGATCATTTACAGGGCTGCCGTCTGGCAGTCCTGTTTCTTTTGAGAAAATACAGTCAGATGATATAATTAAAAAAACAGCAAAAAACTTGCAACGGTCCGCCGGGACCCGCGCACATAACATATGGAAGCTTTCAAAAAGACAGATCGGGGACAGCAATGGATGAGAACAGACTAATAACGCTCGCGACGCGCGGAGACGGAGATGCGTTCTGCGAGATATACGGGAAGTACAAAGACCGGCTTTACCGGTACGCATATTACCGTCTGGGTGATGCGTACATGGCGGAAGACGCCGTGTCGGATTGTATCCTTGAGGCTTACCGCGGTATCGGAAAACTGAAAGAGCCCGCGGCTTTTCCCGCGTGGATTTTCAGGATACTCAGACGCTGCGTGAGCAAAAAGTTGGATGAGATGATCAAACAGAAGAACGTGATTCCGTTCGACTCCGCGAATATGGATGAGAAGTTCTCTGAAGAGGAGGACGCGATAGCACGGAGGCTGACCGTCATGGAAGCCCTCGGACGGCTTGGAGAGGAAGACCGCGAGATCGTGCTGATGGCGACTGTCCTGGGACAAACGAGTAACGAAATCGCGGAAATAACGGGGCTGGCTCCGGGTAGCGTCAGGTCCCGGCTGTCCCGCGATCTGTCAAAACTAAGGGAATTGATAGGTGAATGAGCAGGCCGGCCAATCAGGAGAGAGCGGGGCAGGCGAGACCCTAGCCTGCCCCGGAAAACAGCAGGCCGGTCAATGGTAAAGAAGATCGAACGGAGCATTAAAATGGACGACAACAGGAACATAGAGACAGGGATCGAATTCCTGACGAGAAAAATGGATGAGGAACGCGTGACGGTGCCCGAATCACTTTCGGAAGCGAATGTGAGAGAAATGATTGCGCGTGAAAAAGCAAAAATCGATATGGCTGCAACAAAGCCGTTCCGCGCAGCGGCTGCAGGTCCGAATACTGAAGCAGCGCCTGCGCAGGCTGAATCGCCAGAAGCACCCGCCGCATCTGCAGTGCCTGGACCGCAGGATATCCGTCCGGGGATCCTGCAGGAAGTGATCGCGGCGTCGAAGGAAGCCGAAGCAGCTTCCGCAGCATGGACGGCAAAGAGAAAAAAGAGAAACAGAAGAAGAGCGATATCTGCCATTGCCGCCTGCATGGTGGTGATGATCGGCTCATGGGCTGTGCTTAACAATATAGGAGCGTTCAGGGGAAATGATGAACCCGTGGATTACACCGACAGTACGGCTGTGGTATCCGAAACAGACGGTCTTGTGAGTTTCGCGTCGTATGATGAGCTCGATGATTTTATAGGCGAGTTCAGAGCGGCAAGGGATGATTTTTACCGCTATGAAACCAAAAGAGGACTGTTTGATTACGGCGGAGGCTCAAAAGATGCACCGGCTGCTGCTGAAGAGGATATGGAGGCGGAAGAAGCACCGATAGCCGCGAACAATGCCGATGGGATCGTCGAAAAATCCGAGGCTGCAATGGCTGCAAACGACGAGGCGGGCACAGGCGGCGGAAGCCATTCCGAAACGTACACCCAGGTCGACGGAGTCGATGAGGCAGATATAGTCAAGACAGACGGAACGTACATATACTATCTTTCCCGCAGGGGCGACATAGTGATCGTGAAAGCCGATAAAGGCGAAACGACAGAGGTCGCGAGGGTCGCGCCGCAGGATGTGGAGTATGAGAAGGACGGAAAGAAGAGCAGGATAAGCGAGAATTTCAACGATTTCTTCCTGATGGGCGACACGCTCGCGGTAGTCGGCGGAAGATATGAGAACTACGATTACTACCAGCCTGAAGACGGCGGAGGGGAAGGTGTGATCGAAGAGGAAGTTCCCAAAACGGAAAACTTCGCGACCGACGATGGCGAAGAGATCACGGAAGAACCTGCCGTAACAGACAGCAGTGAGGCAGCAGCCGCTGACGAGGAGGTCATGTACGACGGAGCTTTTGTACCGGTGAGCGAAAGAGCCTTTGTCACGGTGTATGACATCGCCGACAGGTCGAAACCCGTTGAGAAATTCACGTACGAACAAAGCGGCTACGCCTTATCCTCCCGCATGGTCGGGAAATACCTCTACCTCGTGACGAACGAGTACCTGTACGAGAACGACATCCCCTGGTGCACCGGCGCTGACGGAAGCATGAAAAAACTGGGGATCGAGAACATCAAAGCATTCCCCTCGCCCTCCAGCGAATCTTATGTGATTGTCGCGGCAGTCGACACGACGTCTTCGGACAAAAAAGTGGTTAGCGACACGAAGGCCGTTCTCGGATCTTCCAATAATATATACTGTACGACGGATACACTTTATGTGGCAGCAGAAACGTACGGCGAAGGCAGCGGACGCATGGTATACGGAGGGTCTGTGAACACAGCGATCCTCAGGGCTTCGCTGAAAGAAGGCAAGATCGAATTCACCGGTACCGGAAAAGTCAGAGGATACATTTACGGCCAGTGGGCTATGGACGAGAAGGACGGATACTTCAGGATCGCGACAACTTCCAGCAAGAGCGGAAAAGACGTCAACAACCTGTTCGTTCTCGATAAGGATATGAGCGTCAAGGGCAGCGTTACGGGCTTCGCGAACGATGAGCACATCGAAGCTGTAAGGTTCATCGGCGAAAAGGCGTACGTGATCACTTACAAGCAGACAGACCCGCTGTTCATAATAGACCTGAGCGATCCCGCAGCGCCAAAAATCGAGGGCGAGGTCAAGATCACCGGATTCTCGACACTGCTCCATCCGATAAGTTCGACAGAGCTTCTCGGTATCGGCTACGCAACAGAGATCGTTAATGAAGAATTCGAAACAGAAGCCACGGACGGAATGAAGCTCGCGCTCTTCGATATTTCGGATCCTTCGAGCCCGAAAGTCGCTGACAGCGCGGAGTTCGCCGGCATCTGGAGCGAAGCGCAGGACAACCACCGCGCGTTCGTGGTCAATTCCGAAAAGGGATATTTCGCGGTGCCCTTCACCCAGTACTGGGATGCAGAGGGTGAGGACTACGCGGTCGGCGGAATCCTGGTATTCAGGGTGTACAAAGGCAAGATCGAGGTGCTCGGACGCCTCGGCGGCGAAGACGAAATCAGCCGCGCGGTCTATATAGACGATTACATTTACGGAATTACTTACGACGACAAGATCGTATCCTACAAAGCTGAGTTTTAGGCGGGAGGACAGGCCCGGCGCCCCCGGTCCGGGGGCGCCGGATGCCGCCGGGCGGTACGCCCGGCGGCTGCCCCGCCGCAGGCGGGGTGCCCGCCCGTGACATATAAAAAGTGCAGCTGCAAAGATCAGTCTTTGTAAGCTGCACTTTTATGTTGCAAAAATATGGCGACGGTTTCCCGCCAAATGCCCGGAATTAAGAAGGTAGATCATCACGGCGCGAGCTCGAAGAAGTCCGCAACGCGGTTCTTTGTATCAATAAGAAGATTGTAC
>JAFOKI010000031.1 GCA_017419895.1 Eubacterium sp.
ATTTCACGTCAAGCACTATCGCGTCGCTGCCCGCGGCAAGTTTCTTGCTCATTATGCTCGAGGCGATCAGACTCATGTTTTCGACAGTGCCTGTCACATCCCTCAGCGCGTAAATCTTTTTATCAGCAGGTGTTATCATGCCTGTCTGGCCTATAAGCGCGATGCCGATCCTGTCAATCTGTTCAAAAAATTCTTTTTCCGTGAGTTCAGTTCTATATCCCCTTATTGCCTCAAGCTTGTCAATCGTTCCGCCGCTGAAGCCAAGACCGCGTCCGCTCATTTTCGCGACGGGCACCCCGCGCGAAGCGACTATCGGCGCGACAATCAAAGTGGTTTTGTCCCCGACGCCGCCCGTCGAATGCTTGTCGACTTTCACGCCTTTTATCCTCGAAAGGTCGACTATGTCGCCCGAAAGCCTCATCACATCGGTCAGTTCGAAAGTCTCATCGGCATCCATGCCTTTGAAATACACAGCCATAAGAAAAGCCGACATCTGATAATCCGGGATCTCGCCTTTCGTGAACCCGTTCACCGCAAAAGCGATTTCCTCCCGGCTCAGTTTGCCGCCGTTCCTTTTCTTCATAATGATATCGAGCATTTCCATATAATCTACTCCTCCCGTTACCTGATCTTCTCGGGTACGCATCTGAGATAATCGAGCGACACGAGTTTATAATCTATCCCGTTTCTTGAGCCTTTGAATCCGCGCCTGAAATTCCACATGCCGTGCAGATGCCCGTAGATACACGTCTTCACACCGTATTTTTCCATAAGCTCCGTGAACCCTGAATCCGCAAACATATCGTTCATCGGCGGATAGTGGAGCATAGCTATAATATCTTCCGCGCCTGCGCTCTTCGCTTCACCAAGAGAAAGCTCAAACCTGATAAGCTCTCGCCTGTACATTTTTTCATCGTGCTCTGTGTAATCATCGGCACCGGGGCAGGTCCATCCTCTGGCTCCGCAGATCCATGTTCCGCCGCCCGCGTGAACCGCATTGTTTTTGAGAAAAGTCACCGTCCTGCAGAGACCGTCCAGTTTCTTCATCGTGACCCACCAAAGGTCGTGATTGCCTTTGCTTATTATCTTTTTACCCGGCAGCGCGTCTATCCACTCGAGGTCGGCCATAGCTTCCTCAAGCCTCAGTCCCCACGAAATGTCACCGGGAATCAGCACAAGATCGTCATCCGAAATCATACTCAACCAGATTTCTTTCAGTCTGTCCGCGTGCCCACGCCAATCTGAGCCGAATTTATCCATCGGCTTCTCGACCCGTTCGTCGAATGACAGATGAAGATCTCCTATAGCGTATATGCTCATTATTCTGTATCATCCTCCGTGCCGAGGAGTTTTATCGCCTCCGCGCTGTCCATCTCGGTCACATCCCTGAGTTTCCTCTGCATAACTCTGGTTCTCGCACCTATTAGTTCGTCAAGATTGCTGTTTGCTTTAGTGAGGTTTTCCTGCGCTTTTTTGAGAACATCCTCAAATTTAGTGAATTCCGTCTTGACCGCGCTGAGAGTCTCCCAAACTTCGCTCGTGCGCTTTTCGATTGCAAGCGTGCGGAACCCCATCTGCAGGCTGTTGAGAAGCGCAGCCATAGTTGTTGGGCCTGCTATGGTCACTCTGTATTCATGCTGAAGGACTTCCACCATCCCAAGACGCACTACTTCCGCATAAAGCCCTTCCGACGGCAGGAACATGATCCCGAAATCGGTCGTCTCCGGCGGCGCGATATACTTTTCGCGTATATCTTTCGCTTCCTGCCTGACTACTGTAACGAGGTTTTTCCTCGCCGCGTCTATCGCCTGCGCATCGCCTTTGTCATAGGCGTCGACAAGCCTGATATAGCTGTCGCCCGGAAATTTCGAATCTATCGGCAGCCACACGCGCCGACCGTTCTCGCCGGGCAGCTTGACGGCAAATTCTACCGTTTCCCTGCCGAAGCCTTTTGTATTCACATTCCTTTCGTACTGGCCCGGCGCAAGTATCTCGTCAAGTATCGCTCCAAGCTGTATCTCGCCGAGATTTCCGCGCGTTTTGACATTCGTAAGGACTTTCTTGAGATCGCCGACTCCTCTTGCGAGCGTCTGCATTTCACCAAGACCTTTGCTGACCTGCTCCAGATTGTCACTTACCAATCTGAACGACTGACTTATCCGACGCTCAAGAGTGGACTGCAGTTTTTCATCGACAGTCTCCCGCATTTTCTCGAGCTGCTCATCATTCTGCTTTCTGAACTCTTCTATCTGCGCTTCTATGCTCTCGTTCTGCCTCACCGCGGCATCACGCATGGCATCCAGCCTCTGTTCGGTTGTAATGGACAAAAGGTTGATTTTTTTATCCAGCTCGCTTAGTCTCTCGCCCTGATGCCTGTCTGCCTCACCCAGTCTTTCGGCCTGTCTGTCAGAGGTCTCCCTGAGCGACCTCCAGATCATATCGTTGTATGAAGTCATCGCGTCACGAACAGCCTCACCCGATGCTTCCTTTGTATCATCCAGTTCCTTTCTGAAACTGAAGTACATGAAAATCACTGCTCCGATCAATATGACCTGGAGAAGCAGCATGACTATTATGATTATCATCTGACTGTTTTCCATCAGCGCCTGCCTTTCTTCTTTGATTATACCACAACAAAGTCCCATTCTGCGGACTCTGACGGCTATCCCGGCCATAAACCTGCGCTGCATCCGTTTTTTTGCCATTGCAATGTGCTATTATATCTAATATGGAAAAGAACGATGACAGGCTTTTGCTGAGAAAAACAGAAGAAAAACGTAACAGGCGTGATTCTTCAAACATCATGACAAACACGATGTTTATGGATCCGCACGGGCAATCTGTCGTATTGTCCGGATACAGAGAGATTGCCGTAAACCCGCCCGTATGCGGTGACATGTTTGACTGCGCTTTTTTGTACGGCGGGTATCCCGACGCAGAACGTAAAATCGCGGTATTCACGCCGGGCTATGACGTGGATTTCTCCGAACTCTTATCCGTGATACGTGCAGAGCACAGTGAAAAATCATCAGCGTCGGTATCCGGACGCGCGCTTTCGCACGGTGATTACCTCGGCGCTCTCATGGGGCTCGGAGTAAAGCGCGAGGTCATAGGAGACATACTGGTGAGACCGGACGGCGCTGACATAGTTGTTATATCAGATATGGCAGATCATCTTGCCGAAGGGCTCGTGAAAGCAGGCAGGAGCAATCTGTCGACCTCTGTCATTTCTATCGGGGAGCTCATCGTTCCCGCGCGCGAAACAAAAACTATCCGTGACACCGTTGCCTCCCTGAGACTCGACAATATCGTTTCGTCCGCGTTCGGCATCTCGCGTTCAAAAGCGTCCGAAGCCATTTTGTCCGGTCTGGTTTTCGTGAACCACATCGAGCAACTCAAAACCGACAAACAGATCTCGGAGGGCGATCTGATAACGCTCCGCCACAAAGGCCGCGCACGGCTTGCCGAAATCGGCGGCACCTCAAAAAAAGGAAGAATCAGCGTCCTCATCGAACGCTGATCCATTGGTTTTCCTGTTACGTCAAAACTTCCCGGCCGCGTCCCGCGGCTGTTTTTTATTGCCCTGCATAAAACGCGCTTTGCAGTACCGCTATTTCCTTATTGCGCCTTCCTCGAAACGCTTGACCTTTCCCGTGGTCGTCTTAGCCATCTCTGTTTCCTGTACAGAAACTCTCAGCATGCGCTTGTAATTCGGGAGTGTTTCATTGATCCGGTCGATATCAG
>JAFOKI010000229.1 GCA_017419895.1 Eubacterium sp.
CGTCAGATCCTCGCTCACCCGCTGTTCGGTACAGCATTCATGGTAATCGTCGGCTGCGTCCTCGGCGGACTTTCCCTCAGCCAGATCTGGGGACTGTTCGGAGCTGCGAACCAGCTGCTCGCCGGTATCGCTCTCATGGCAGTCGCTGCTTGGCTCGGAGACGTTGGCAAGAACAACAAGATGTTCCTCTTCCCGATGGCATTCATGCTCATCGCTACACTCACGAGCCTGATCATCACGATCGTCAAGAAGCTCCAGGGTATCGGCAATGGTTCCTTGGCTGCTGCTGCTGCTGATGGCGGCGCTCCGATGTGGGGACATTACTTCCAGCTGATCTTCGCTATCGCGATGGTCGTTCTTGCTCTGATCCTCATCAAAGAAGGACTCACAAAGTTCCGCGAGCAGTCTGCAAAGAAAGCTGCATAAGCTTTTCTGATCAGACCGTACCGGGCTTGAGGTCATACCTCAACTGCCCGTAACGGACAATTCGACAACAAAGCAGCCGCGGATAAACCGCGGCTGTTTTTTATTTGTAGAAACCCTTGCGACGGACGCATTGCTGCTTTTTATGTCAGATTTCCGGCAGAATAAAGGGGCTATCACAATGTTGTGACACCCCTTTTACAATTTCGTATCTTAGACGATCTCTATTTCTTTACTTTTACCTTTTTAGCCTTGCTCCATTTTGAGTAGACCGTTGATCCGCCTGATGTTTTGTAACTCTGGACTTTAATTGTATATGTTTTGCCCTTTTTCAGTTTCGTGAGTGTTTTCGACTTTGCGGAAGCCTTTTTGACTTTTACCGTTTTTACCGTCTTACCCGTCTGGTAACGTACCCTGTAACCTGTAACACCGCTCACTTTTTTCCATGTGACTTTTATTTTCTTGCCCTTTAAATTGACTGCAGAAGAAATCACAGGTTTTTTCGGCTTTACGGTCCCAGGGTTAGAACCGCTCCCATCGGTGTCAGAGGACTTGCTCTTGATTTTGAAACTGACGGATGTCCTTCCGGTGTAGTTCCCGATACCGGTAACTATCGCTTTGGCGGTTCCTGCCATACGGTTGTTCTCATATTCGACGCGGAAATCTTTGTCTTTGACGAGTCCGGGGATTATCACTTCAGGTTCCTTTGTCCAGCCGTCATAAACGAATTCACTCGGCGAGAGCGTGATCTTCTGGTCGGCTATATTCGCGGCAAGGATCTGGAATCCGATCGACCGGAAATCCTTGAACCTGCCCCCGGAAACCGCGAAAGCGCTTACGATCGCCCCGCCGTTGTTGCGCGTGCATCCGTCGTTCCTCAGGTACGACAGCGTGTAGTCGATATCTTCCCGAAGCACTTCCCCGTGCCAGGTCAGTACCGGTTTGGGACAGACGGCAGAACCGTTCCAGACATACTCTGTCTTGTCAAGAGATATGTCCACATAATCCATACTGACCTGCCCGACTACGATTGTGAACGTTACAGACAGAGGATTGCTGTATGAAGAAGTTCCGTTAACAGTTACGCTTGTCGATCCCGCTTTATTTGCTGTCAGACGGTACTGCCCGCTCCCCACCGACTCATATGAGATAACCGACGTATCGTTTACGGATACAGAAAAAGTCGCCGAAACAGGTACCCTTCCGCGCGATCCCGATGCGTTCTTTCCAACCACGAATACCTTCGGCATCATGGTGTACTTCTCTCCAACCGTCATTTTGTCATGATCAGGCGCGTTAGTGTAGAGTTCTACTTTGTCAATATACCCTGTAGCCGTCTGCACCGTAACCGATCTTTCCGAATTCACCGGATCGGTGTAGTTGTTATAATACGCTACGGGATTCCTGAGTTCCATTACCCAGTAGTGGATGCCGTTACATACCACATGTCCTATGCCTATCGCGGTGAATCCGCTTCCCAGCATGTTCCTTCTGTGTCCCTGCCCGGCATAACTTTCATTTTCCTCCAGCCACCCCGCATATACTTCGGAAGCGGTCTCGTAACCGACCGCGATGTTCTCTGCCATTGTTGAACCGGAATAGGCGGTGCTGTATGCCTGCCCGTTAGGTCTTGTATGGTCATAATACAAAGCTATCTCAGCCGCGCGCTGCATTGCTGCTTTTTCCAGCTCATAGTCATATGTCAAAGCAGAGAGCTTGCCTGTATTTATCTTGCCTGAATCAGACGAGTTCCAGTACCAGCTCCCAGCCGTTCTGAGCTGATTTACGTATTCTGTTACATTCCTTGCCGATGACTGCTGATATGTGACAGAAAATGTAACGTTCAGGTCCGCAAATACCTGCCTGCAGCCAAGAAACGCAACGAAAAACACTGTAATAAAAACCAATCTTAATATTGCCGGATACCGCTTTGCCATACCGATCCTCCATCGGGCATCTCACACAGCCCTTTTTATCATTATATGCTATATTCCGCCGAACCTCAAACATAAACAGACTTGCAGCCCGGCGGCGCTTTGTTGTATCATCTTACAAAGTACTGCGCGCGCATCAGAAGAAACGGACTTTGCCATGATCGTAAGAAAGTATGAAGAAGCCGACCTTCCGGCTATGATAGATATCTGGAATGAAGTAGTTGAAGAAGGGATAGCGTTCCCTCAGGAAGATTTTTTGACGTCCGAAACCGGGGCGGAGTTTTTTGCTGCCCAGACATATACGGGTGTGGCGGAAGACGATGACGGAACCATCCACGGTCTATACATTCTGCACCCCAATAATATAGGAAGGTGCGGCCACATCGCCAATACCAGCTACGCGGTAAGTTCATCTGCGCGCGGGCTCCACATCGGTGAAAAACTCGTTATGGACAGCCTGACGCGCGCAAAAGAATGCGGTTTCCGCGTATTACAATTCAACGCGGTCGTCGAGAGCAATGTCCACGCGAGGCACCTCTATGAGCGCTGCGGTTTTGTTCAGCTAGGAACGATACCCGGCGGATTCAGACTGAAAAACGGGCAATATGCAAATATATGCCCGTATTATCATGAATTGTGAAGCTATTCAGCTACTAAGCGTTAATCGTTCTTCATGGCCGGGTGTAATACCCGGCTTTATTATTCGAGAGTCACAGTACTCATAAACACATCCGACAGTTTCGCAAGATCCAGCTTTGTTTGATAGTCAAAGAAGGAATGTATCGAAATCACATATGTGCATTCGTTTTCCGCGTCCGGGTAATAGTAATAATAACTGTCTTCATTACGTCCATCAACTGTATAGTGGAACCATCTGGTCCCGTTGATCTCGACCGGTTCGGCAGAGGAGACGTAATGATCATCGTACACCACATCATCGTACTGTATCGAGATCTGAAATTGTTTACGATGTTTCTTTGCGTAAAGCATCCCATTATAGTCTAAGACATTACTGTACTGGTGATCAGTAAAGCTGTCCGAAGCCATATATGTTATTCTTTTGAACTGCTTTTCCTCATCGAAACTGAACACTTTACCATCATATTCGAATACTGCGTCGCCTTCTGCCGGCTTTTCAGCCGACTCATCTGCTGTCTCTATAGGTTCTGGTTCTTCCCCATCTGCGGGTGCTTCCGCTGTTTCCGGAGTTTCAGAAACGTTTTCGTCATAGATATCCGCAGATCCATGATCTTCTGTTGTTTCCACTGCTTCCGATATGTTCTCCTTAGGAGATTCTATGCTTTCGACGGAAGCGCTTCCTCCGCATGCGGTAAATGTTGCTATTATGACGAGCAGCAGTGTGATCAGTGCGAACTTTTTCATTTTTTCTTCTCCATTTCTTTTATGCAGTAGTTTTTTTCCCTTTACACCTCACAGTCGGAAACCGAAGGTGGGAGGTTCAAAGAAAACTAAAAAATAAAGCCTTCGGGTACAAAATGTTCCCGAAGGTTTTGTTTTGTTGTCAATACTTAGCAGAAGGCGCGATGGGATCGTTCAGGTATACTTTCATCAGATAAGCTCCCAATTATTGCCTTAGTAAAACAGTCCGACCGCATTATAAGAGCCGCCCCATAAGTGCTGCAGCGCAGCGCTCCGGGGCGGCAGTTCATCACCCATATTGATCAATATTTGTAGAATCCTTCACCGGTCTTGCGTCCGAGTTTGCCGGAGCGGACCATCTTGCGGAGAAGCAGCGAGCATCTGTATTTCGAGTCATGCGTTTCGTTGTAGAGAACGTCCATTACATATTCGATAACGTCGAGTCCGATCAGATCGCCGAGCGCGAGCGGTCCAATCGGGTGATTGGCTCCGAGTTTCATCGCGGTGTCTACGTCTTCCGGGGCAGCAACGCCGGTGTAGACCAGGTCGGCGGCTTCGTTGATCATCGGTACCAGGATCTTATTTA
>JAFOKI010000230.1 GCA_017419895.1 Eubacterium sp.
ACTGCGAGAACGGCATGACCTTCTGCGCGTTGCCATTCATCCCGCTCGTAGCGGTTCCGCCACGTATGTCCGCGATCTCGAACGGCTCATAAACCTTAGCCCCGCTCTTCGCCGTGATCTCGCCCTTTCCTGCGATGTAGCCCCAGCAGTAAAGATTCGCTCCGCTGTTCAGCGTAACGCTGCTGCCCGGATTCAGGTACAGGTATCCATATTTTCCGCTGGTCGCGCCCGTATACGCATTGTTATACGAGTTCACCTTAGCATTCACGCAGATCGCGCCGTTTACGGTGATGTTCGCACCGGAAGCGACCGTGAGCTGCCTGTACTTGGAAGGCGCCGTCGGAGTGACCGACCGATAGGTGCCTGGCTTAGTAGTACTGACGATATAGGAGTTCTCATACGGAATCAAAAGCGTCTTCCCCGCTCCAATCGTATAATTCCCCGCAGGCAGCGTGCCGTCTGCCACCAGCACGATCTTCGCGATCCCGCTGCTCACCGCGTAGGCATGCGCCTCGTTCAGATCTGTGAACCACTCGTCTCCCACCTCAAACACCGGCGCATCCTTATCGATGAACACCGCCGTGATCGTCTGATCGCTCGAGAAATACGTGGTCAATGTCTCGGACGTCGAGAAATATCCGTCCACACTCCCATACCAGCCCATCAGCTTGTATCCCGCGTCCGGGGTCGCCTTGAGCTCATAGGCTTCTGTGGAGCTCCTGGTGTATGCTGCTGTATCCGTTATCTGCGTACCGCCGACCGCGATGCTGCCGTGGGCTTGCGGCGGTGCGAAGGTAGTCGTCACCTGCCTCACGGGCACGATTTTCACATTGGTGAGTTCGATGCTCGAGGTGTACGCGCCGGCATTCCCGGACAAAATCACCACCGTCACACTCTCATTATTCGCAAGCTCCTTCGTAAAGGATCCAGCCGCAGTTCTGGCGGTTCCGTCAATCGTAACAGAACCTCCGGACCCAAGTGTCGGTTTGGCATAGTCAAATGCCAGAAGTGCAGTCGCTCCCGACGTGTTCTTCAGCGTAAGTGTGGAAGTCTCCGCGGAAGCGTCATCACACTGTCCCTTCGCCTTTCCGGTCGCAGAACCGTTCAGGGTATTTCCGGAAGCCGTCCAGGTGCCCGCATCATACGATGCGGTAAGTCCATCGATCTCCGTCTGAACCGTAGCCGCGTACGCCAGATCGACACTGAAAACCCAGGAGGGCAAAAGCATCGTAAACGCCACCATAAAGCAAATCAGAAGCGCAAATTGTCTCTTTAAAACTCTCTTCACCATAACCTATCTCCTGTGCTTCATACCTTCCTGCTCGATCAAGATAAAGAAGATCGCGCTTCCAATCAGAAAACTGACGATTGCCCAGATGTGAGCGATGTGGAACGGTCCAAAGATCGGCGTTCCCTCTCTGAGGAACTCGATCACGAACCTGAATACTCCGTATACCATGAGCATGAACGGGTAAAGACTTCCCTTGCAATATCCGCGTTCTTTCTTCAGAACCGAGACGATGAGGAGGATCGCCCAGAACGCGATCTCCACTTCCCTCGTCGGCCATCGCATGCCGGTTTCCGCGATCATGCAGCCGAGACAGCACCCGCTGATGATGCAGTTCACGCGGACACACATCAGCGCGGTCATGACGCAAAGACTCAGGTCGTCAAAGACGAGTTTGAGGTTTCGCCGCGAAGACTTTGCCCCCAAAGCATAAAACACCGGCAGAAAAAACAGCGCCCCGAACAGGCTCATCCCTGCGCTCCGCGGATCCGAAAAGCTCTCAAGCCCCGCGAACACCTTGACACAGATGACACCCAGCGCGGTGTGTGCCAGCGCTAAACAGACTGCGCCCGGAGCTCCAATTCCAAGGTCCGCCCGATATCGATACAGCAACGCAACACTCACGACAGCCGTGACTGCCAGCGCCGCGATCAGAAAAACATCTCCAAAAAGTCCCATCACAATACAAACTACATCTGCTCCTCTTCCGGAGAGATGGAATCGCAAAGAAATCAGATTGTTTACTACTTTCAGTATAATTGTACTATGGTTAATATGCAATGCATAAAGCGCTTGAAATTATGTAAAAAATCGTTCTTATGTTCGTTACGCCGGGCGTCTGGCCGTCCGCGCTGCCTGGCTCACATTCCTCCGAGGACTTTTGTTTGTGAAATGTCCATTTTTCGGGTTTTCCCGACAGATTTTCTGTGAAATGGCCGTTATTTTGAAAATCCCTGAAGAATTGTTTGTGACATCATAGCTTCCTGGCATAATCACAAACAAGTGTGTTTGTGAAACCATGTCGATTCCAGTTTTTCCCAGAAACGATGGCTGGATTCAGTACGATCAGACGCACTGCATGACTCCATTTTTCTGTGAAAAGTCTTATATGGATGGTTTTCACGAACATCCGCCATCAGATTCCTTCTGTGATTTTGAGGCTAAACGTGCTTTTCACGAACAACCTGTCAGGGAAATCGTAAAAAAAGGCGATTTCACGAACTCAGAAGTCCGAAGCTAATAACTATATGACTGATCTTCCTCGTAGTCCTC
>JAFOKI010000231.1 GCA_017419895.1 Eubacterium sp.
GCGGAGAAGCGCCTGAGGGCAATAAGGGAATTCACCGAATTCGGCGCGGGATTCAAAGTCGCTATGCGCGATCTCCAGATCCGCGGCGCGGGCAATATGCTTGGCAGTGAACAAAGCGGTCACATGATGAGTATAGGATATGAACTTTATTGTAAACTTGTCAATGACGCCGTCAGGAGGATCAAAGGCGGAAAGGAACCGGATGACGAAGACCGGGAGATATCGGTGGAACTGGCTTTGTCGGCTCACATACCGGACTGGTATATAAGCAGTGAAGCGCTTAAAATAGAGATGTACAAGAAAATCGCGAATGTCAGGACGGCTGATGACGTGATCGACATATGCGATGAGCTGACGGACAGGTTCGGCGATATCCCGCGCGAGACCATGAACCTCGTGAAACTGTCGCAGCTCAAAGCGATCGCTGAAAAACTCGGTGTAACAAAAATCTACGAACAGGGGAAATTCATCATATACCAGTTTGCCGAAGAGAATGGAATAACGCCTTTCGGTATGGTGATGATGAGCGATGAATTCGGCGCGTCGGTGCTCGTTCACGGCGGGATAAAACCGAGGATCAGGCTGCCGCGAGACAATATGAAAAAACTTGACGATTCGCTCAAACTGATGAGCGTGCTCGATAAAGCGAATGAGGAGGTCAAAAATGCTGTTTGAGAATATCATGATGCTCGATGAAAACATGACCGTGCAGGACGGGATGTACGTCGGGACAGAAGCTGACAGAATAACTTACGTAGGACCGGAAAAACCAGACAAAGACTATGGGGAAACATACAACGGGAAAGACAGACTGTTAATGCCCGGATTCTACAACGCCCATGCGCATTCTCCCATGGCTTTGATGAGGGGGTATGGAGAGAATCTCAAACTTCAGGACTGGCTGAACACCAGAATATTCCCGTTTGAGGCAAAACTGACCGGAGACGCTGTGTACTGGGGCACAATGCTTTGTATGGCGGAGTCGCTCAGGTTCGGCATAGTCTCGACTTCCGACATGTATTACTTTGTTGAAGACATGGCGAGAGCTGTCGCTGACAGCGGCTGCAAGAACAACATCTCAAGGTCTATCACAAACTTCACCGGAGCAAGACTCAGCGATATGGAATCCATGAAAGAACTTGAGGAGGCAGTCAGAAGCCTTAATGGAGCTGAGAATGGACGTATAATAATGGAAGCAAGTCTTCATGCCGAATACACGTCCGACCCGGCTACAGCTAAAGACCTTGCTGACTGGACGAAAGCAAATGGTGCGAGGATGCACGTCCACGTTTCCGAAACAAAATCCGAGCACGAGGAGTGCAAGGAGAGACATGGCGGTATGACACCGGTAGAATATCTTGATTCGTGCGGTATTTTCGACGTACCTTCAATCGCGGCGCACTGCGTATGGATCGAGGGTAACGACTATGACATACTGAAAGAGAAGGGTGTAACGGTTGCTACGAATCCATGCAGCAATCTCAAGCTAGCGAGCGGTATCTGTGACACGCCGGTGATCCTGAAAAAAGGCATTAACCTCGCGATAGGAACGGACAGCGTCGCCAGCAACAACAGTCTGGATTTCCTGGAAGAAATCAAAACACTTGCTATGCTCGGAAAGGTAAAACACGGCGATCCGACGGCAATAACACCCGCAGAAGCTCTCTATGCCGCGACCAGAGGCGGAGCCATTGCCCAGGGCCGTGACGACTGTGGCTTGATAAAAGAGGGCTGCAAAGCCGACCTTATCGTTATGCGCACAGACGTGCCCAATATGCATCCGATCCATGATATGATAAACAATATAGTATACTCAGCATCGGGCAGCGATATAGTACTTACCATGGTAGATGGAAGAATGCTTTACAAAGACGGAGTGTATGCTACAATTGATATCGATAAAACGGTCAGGATGGCTGAAGAGCATACTGGAAAGATACTGGCTTTGCTGTAACAAAGCTGCCGCTCCGCGGGCGCCGGAGGCGGCTTTGTTCTGGCGGTGCATGGATATATGGCATTATGGCAAAAAAAGATAACAACAACGAAAAATTCGTAAAAGGCGCGGCAGTGCTTGCCGCGGCGGGACTTATCGTAAAAGTGCTGGGCACTTTCCTCAGAATCCCGCTGGGCAACTGGATCAGCGCCGAGGGAATGGCAAATTACAGCGTTGCGTATTCGATATACAGCGTTCTTCTTGTAGTTTCGACAGCGGGCATCCCGGTTGCGATTTCGCGGCTCGTTTCTGCCCATATGGTCAAACGGGAGTACCGATATGCCCAAAAGGTTTTCCATACCGCACTGATGATCATGACGGTTGTAGGAATACTTGGGTTCCTTATCAGTTTCCTTGGGGCAGATTTAATCGCAGCTTTGCTTAAGAATACGGATGCGGCTCCGGCAATCAGGGCGATAGCCCCGGCGCTTTTCCTTGTGCCTTTGTTCTCGTCGTTCAGGGGTTATTTCAACGGAAGACAAAACATGAATCCGACTGCGATTTCGGAGGTCATGGAACAGGTCGTCAGGATCTCCGTTGGACTGGCGCTTGCGTACTATCTGCTCCATAAGGCAGGTGAGAAGGAAGCCGCAGCAGGAGCGACGTTCGGCGCATCGGCAGGAGCCCTTGCGGGGCTTATCGTCATATCATGTATTTACCTTCTGAACAAGAAGGTGATACAGAAGAAAATCGAAAACGGTATTCAGGATACAGAAAAGACATCTGTCGTTGCCAAGCAGATAATCATCATTGCTGTACCTATTATTATAGGTAGTTCAATAATGCCTATAATGAACATGATAGATACGGGTATGACAATGAGAGTCCTTCAGGGCGTCGGCTGGACTGTGGATGAGTCCAAGTATCTCTATGGGCTTCTCAGCGCTCTCTGCGCGTCGCTTATTGCATTCCCGCAGTTTATGACCCAGGCTATCGCGATAAGCCTGGTACCGGCCATATCGAGACGTCATGCGGTAGGGGATACGGAAGGCCTGGTCGAGACAATGAAACTCGGATTCAGGACGACGACGATCATGGCATTCCCGTGCATGATAGGCATGATGGTACTGGCGGAGCCTATACTCAAACTCCTGTATTTCAAAAGGTTCGATGAATGCGTCGATGCGGCGCCTATCCTGATGTTCATGTCGGTCAGCATCATCGCGCTTTCGATGGAACAGACAACGACAAGCGTGCTTCAGGGTATGGGAAAACAGATGTATCCCGTAAGGAACCTGGCGATAGGCTGTCTGTTCAAGATCGTGGTTACGTATACGCTCCTCAGGATACATGCGATCAACGTGAGCGGCGCAGCGATAGGAACGATCGTTGCGGACTTTGTGGCGTTCTATCTCAATTCCAGGAAGATCCATCAGTTCACCGGCGGCAAAGCCGATTTTGGTCTGACCTATGTGAGACCGTTCATAGCTTCCGCGATAATGGGGGCAATCGCGTGGGGCGTCCACTACGGGCTGGCGGCTTTACTGGCGGACAAAAATCCGGTAGTGGCAAATATGGTAAGCACGGTCGTCGCGATCTTTGTCGCGGTCATTGCGTACGTCATATTGATATTTGCCGTAAAAGCCATAACTTACGATGAACTTGACAATCTGCCGGGTGGAAGCAAACTGAAACGCATTCTCGGGCGCTTCTTCAGAAACGCTGAATAGCTTGAAAAATACACAAAAAATACATAATTACCATATTGACAAAGAACTCAATAAATGAGAGAATAGCATAGTGCCTGTGAGGCATAAATTCATTTTGGGATTCATTTAATATGCTAATGCATATTGTGAATACATTTAGTTGTTTGCCGGGACTTCCGGTAAGCGTA
>JAFOKI010000232.1 GCA_017419895.1 Eubacterium sp.
GAATCGGCGGCGACGCCGCGATCGCGGGGCTTTCGGTAGTGAACAGGGTCATGATGTTCATGTTCTCCGCGCTCATAGGTTTCGGCCAGGGCTATCAGCCCGTCTGCGGATTCAATTACGGAGCCGGGCTTTATTCGCGCGTTAAAGAAGGGTATTTCTTCTGTGTCAAGTATGGGACGATACTGTTTCTGATACTGGGCACTTTGTGCGCTTTGTTCTCGCCGCAGATAATCGGATTTTTCAGGGATGACCCGGATGTAATAGCTGTAGGCGCGAAAGCGCTCAGATTCACCGCTTTCGCATTCCCGCTGAACGCAACGATAGTGATCACGAACATGCTTCTTCAGTCCATTGGAAAAGGCGTGCGCGCGACATTGCTCGCGACATGCAGATCCGGGCTTTATTACATTCCGCTGATGCTCATACTACCGGGGATTCTCGGTATTCTCGGCATAGAAATAACGCAGATGTGCGCGGACATTCTGACGTTCCTGACCGCGGTGCCTTTCGCCCGTTCGATACTGAAAGAACTGAGTGAGTGATAGATTCTGCCACTCGAAAAACGGGGTGAATTAGATTAATTTAACAAAGCGCGCTCACAGGCGCGTTTTGTTGTATGGATCGGCACTGTGCAGAGGCTCTTGAAACATGTTAATATTCTGACAATTAAGGCGTTGACATGCCTTGAAATGCTCAATTTTTCAAAGGGTTTAAGCATTTTTTAACGTATTCGAAAAGCAATTCTAACTCCACGAAAAAAACACAATGTATACATGAAAAACACGTTGATTTTTGTTGCTTTAAGACTTTAATTTTGATATCATAGCGTAGTGAGTGAGTTTAATATTTATCAAACTACTAAACACGCTCATTGTAAACAATCTAGTTCAAATCTGTTGATTTCATTTTTTAATCAATTCAGTAGGAGGTACTTATGAATTTTGAATTGGATAAGCCTCATCAGCTCATGCGTCAAATGTATCGCGATTTCGCAGAAACAGAGATCGCACCGATCGCAAAAGACATGGATGAGGCTGAGGCGTACGACATGGAGCTGCTGAAGAAACTCATGAGATATGGTATCTTCGGTATCGCTTACCCGAAACAGTACGGCGGAGAAGGCGCTGACATCCTTGGTTATGTCCTCGCTATGGAAGAGATGTCCAGAATCGACGGAAGCACAGGAATCACGATCGAAGTTCACTCTTCGCTCTGCTGCCAGGCTATCTACCACTATGGTACAGAAGAGCAGAAGCAGACATTCCTGAGACCGCTCGTTGACGGAAGCAAGATTGGTTGCTTCGGTCTGACAGAGCCGGGTGCTGGTTCCGACGTAGCAGGCGCTCAGACAACAGCTGTTCTTGATGAAGAGACAGGCGACTGGATCATCACAGGTTCCAAGATCTTCACAACGAACTCCGGTTTCGCTGACACATGCGTACTCTTCGCACTCACAGACAGAACAGTTCCTGCCGCTAAGGGTATGACAGCGTTCATCATGAGCCTTAAAGAGATGCCGGGAATCGACGTTTCCACGAACATCGAGAGAATGGGTATCCGTGCTGCTTCCAACTGCATCGTTTCCTATGAAGAAGTAAGAGTTTCTCCGGACAGAGTACTCGGACCTATCGGAAAAGGATTCAAGATCGCTATGGAATCCCTGAACTCCGGACGTATCGGTATCGCTGCTCAGGCTGTTGGTATCGCACAGGGAGCTCTTGACGAAGCCATCAAGTATGCTAAGGAAAGAAAACAGTTCGGCAAACCGATCACAAAGTTCCAGTGGACACAGTTCAACATTGCTGATCTCCAGACCAAGATCGATGCCGCAAGACTTCTCGTTTGGAAAGCTGCCGTAACAGAAGACGAAGGAAAGAACATCTCCATCGTTGCTGCTCAGGCTAAACTCTATGCTTCCACGATTGCGAACGAAGTTACACGTTATGCCATCCAGATGATGGGCGGATACGGATTCTGCCGTGAGTATCCTGTTGAGAGATGCCACCGCGACGCAAAAATCACTGAGATCTATGAAGGTACATCGGAAGTCATGAGAATGATCATCTCCGGTGCGGTATTGAAATAAGGGGGAGGCAAAGACATGAGAATAGCAGTTTGTATTAAACAGGTTCCTGATACTGCTGAGGTTAGACTCGACCCCAAGACCAATAACCTGATCAGAGACGGCGTACCCAGCATCATCAACCACGACGATAAATCCGGTCTGGAAGCAGCTATCAGTCTTCGTGACGAGCTGAATGACGGATCAACAGTTACAGTAGTCTGCATGGGACCCCCGCAGGCTGACGTAGCTCTCAGAGAAGCACTCGCTATGGGCGCTGACGAGGCTTATCTCGTTTCCGCTCGTGAGTTCGGTGGATCTGACACATATGCTACAGCAACGATCGTAGGCGCAGCCCTTGATAAAGTTGGCTATGACCTCGTTATCACAGGCCGTCAGGCTATCGACGGAGACACAGCTCAGGTTGGACCGCAGATCGCTGAACAGCTCGACCTTCCGCAGGTTACATATGCAGAAGAACTCAAGTACATCAAAGAAGAAAACGCTCTTATCGTAAGAAGACAGTTCGAAGATAAGGCTCACATGGTTAAGATCAAGCTCCCGTGCCTCGTTACAGCACTTGCTGAGCTCGCTGAGCCGCGTTACATGAAGGTTGGTAAGATCGTTGACGCTTACAACCACGAAGTAAAAGTGCTCGGATTCGACGATCTGAAAGACATCCTGAATCCTGATTGGATCGGTAATGCCGGTTCCCCGACAAACGTAGTTAAGTCCTTCACAAAACCTGCTAAGACAGCCGGCGTTCTCCTGAAGGATCTGACTGTTGATCAGGCTGTTGAAGCGATCATGGCGAAACTGATCGAGAGACATTTGATCTAAGGAGGGAGACTGCAATGGCAAGGAATGTAGAATTTAGAATTTCTAAAGAAGAAGCTAACGGCGTATGGGTCGTAGCTGAAAACCGTCAGAACCAGGTACAGAAAGTTACGATGGAGCTCATCGGAAGCGCCAACAAACTCGCTGCTGACCTTGGTCAGGAAGTAACATGCGTTCTCGTCGGTGGTCCGGAAATCGAAAAAGAAGCACAGCGCTGCTTCGAGTATGGTGCCAAGAACGTTCTCCTCATCTCGGATCCGCTCCTCGAGGATTTCGCTTCTGAGCCCTACACAAAGGCTATCACAAACGCAATCATCGACAAGAAGCCGAACATCGTTCTGTTCGGAGCAAGCTCGATCGGTCGTGACATCGCTCCGCGTGTAGCAGGCCGTATCCACACAGGTCTTACAGCTGACTGCACAGGTCTCGATATCGACGACGGCAACAACATCAAACCGGAAGACAAAGGCCTCCTGAGAATGACCCGTCCGGCATTCGGCGGAAACATCATGGCTACGATCCTCATCAGAGAGTATCGTCCGCAGATGGCTACAGTTCGCCCGGGCGTTATGCCTCTCCCCGAGAGAGTCAGAGGCGCTGTAGGAAACCTCGAGAAATATGATGCCGGCCTCACAGACGCTGACATGAACATCGAGATCCTCAAGGTTGAACTTCCGAAAGAAAAACCGGTTGACATCACAAACGCTAAGGTTCTCGTATCCGGCGGACGTGGTATGGGTGGTCCGGAAGGTTACATCACAGAGCTCAAGCCGCTCGCAGAGCAGCTCGGCGGTGAGTATTCCTCCTCCCGTATCGGTGTTGACAGCGGTTGGGTTGAGAAGAACCGTCAGGTTGGTCAGACAGGTAAAACAGTTCGTCCGAACCTCTACATGGCATGCGGTATCTCCGGAGCTATCCAGCACCTCGCAGGTATGGAAGATTCCGAGTTCATCATTGCTATCAACAAGGACGCTGCTTGCCCGATGATGCAGCTTGCTGACCTCGGTGTTGTCGGTGACCTCCACAAGGTAGTTCCGAAACTGACAGAAGCTATCATAGCTTACAAGAAGTCCCAGAGCGTTGGCGACGAAGAATAATACTGAATTGATTAATATCAACAGTTTGGCCGCGGCATTTATGTGCCGCGGCCTTATATTAAGGGGAAAAGATGGATAAAAGACTGGAAAAGCAGCTTGCGTTTGCGCTCGAAATCGATAAAGAAAAAGAAATCTACCGTCAGACTCATCTTTCCGGCCACGGCAGGAATGAGAACGATTCCGAACATGCATGGCATATGGCTATAATGACGTATCTTCTGCGTGAATACGCGAATGAGGATTTTGATGTCCTGAAAGCTATGCTTATGTGCCTGATCCATGATGTCGTGGAGATAGACGCGGGTGATACGTACGCATACGATGCAGAGGGCAAAAAAACACAGAAGGCGAGAGAAGACGCGGCAAAAGAACGCATCTATTCACTTCTGCCGGAGGATCAGAAACAGGAACTCATAGCGATTTTTGATGAGTTCGAGGAAGGTGACTCCCCGGAAGCAAGATTTGTACGCGCGATGGATAATCTCCAGCCTCTGATCCTGAACAACAGCAACAACGGAGATGACTGGAAGCCGCATGGTGTAAGTGCAAATCAAGTGTATAAGCGCCAGATCATAACAAAGGCCGGTTCGGAAGTCCTTTGGGAAGTGACCGATGCGATACTAAAAGAAAACATCGCGAAAGGGAATCTCAGCTGGGTAAGCGACCCCGAAGAAAACGACTGAAGAAACGTCCAGGTGACACAGACATGAAATAAAAAAGACGGAACCGTACGGTTCCGTCTGATTTTTTAGTTGATTTGTCTAGACTTATTTCTGAGC
>JAFOKI010000233.1 GCA_017419895.1 Eubacterium sp.
AAGCGTGTCGAGGAGCTGGCGGGCTTTGTTCTCGCCCATCTCCCGTTTGAACGGTTCCAGAAGGTCGGAATAAACTTTCTTGAGGTGACCGCCCTGGACCTGAATGTTGATGCAGGTCGACACCAGAGCGAGCTCATATTTGGTGAACACTCTTTTGTACGGGAAAACACTCTCTACGAATGTCCATGTTTCGCTAATCAATCTGCACGCGTCACACGCGCCTTCCAGTCCGTCAAGCTCTGTCGCATGGAAGATCCTGATGCCCGAGTCAATGCCCTTGAGCGTTTCGAACATCCTGATGCAGGCAAGTTTCTGTTCAGTCTTGTCGTATGAGGATCCGGTCTTCCTGACGACTATTCCGTCAGTTTCCGCACCTTCAGTGAGCATCATCACTTCAAAGCCGTTTGCCTTCTCGAATTCATCGATTATGGCCTCGCCTTCCTTATTGCCGATACCTTTTGCGTAGAACACGCTGACTATCGCATCCGGGGCGAATGCCACCATCTCATCCTTAAGCGAGTATGCAAGGCTCTTGTTGTCGCGTGTGACCGCCCTGATGAATTCTGCTTTTACATCTCTCTCAGGGGTGTATTTCCACATTGCTGCGGCGAGTTCGATGATCTCCGCGAGTTTCGACATCTCCCCGGCTGAATAGTTGTCCTCGTTATCGACTATGAATACAAAGTATTTTTCCCCGTTGATATTCATCGGGCCCCAGTATGTGAGCACCCCGTCTACGTCAACAAAGGTGTATATCCCTGTCTTTTCGATATTCCTCGTCTTACCCATCCTGATAACGTCAGCGATCTCGGCTTTCTGCCTGGTCTCGATCACCAGTATCGGGTTGAAGTCGCGCGACATGAGTATGATCTGGAACTCGTTGTTCACAGCGGCTTCTTTTAGAGCAGCCTGGAAACTGTTGTGCTTTTCGAAATCGAGGAGATTGTAAATCGTGTTGCTGATGAGTCCATTTTTGAAACGGTCACCAGAATGTATCTCGTCAAGCACCCTTTCAATCACGACCTGATAATCATTGTCGCTTCCGTACGGCATAAGAATAAGCGGGAGACCTTTCCTCTCGGCAGCGTTTACCACCGCTTCACCGAGGGATCTTGTCCCGTTCTTCTGGTTAAAGACTATCATTCCGGCTATGCCCGCATCGGCAAGAGCCTCAACGATCTCTGCCTTCTTCGCAGGCTTGTCATCAAGGCCCACAAAAGAAGTCAGCACAAGACGATCTTTAACGCCATTCGTTTCCACAGCCTGTTTGACGTCCAGTGAATCCATCACGGATACTGTACGCACGCGATTGTCGACACCGCGCTTTCCCGCTACAAGACTGCTCATCGAAAGGCATTCAAGTCCAAGGCAATTACTTACAGCGATTTTCATGATTCCTTATACCTTTCTGTCCGGAAGGTCCAGACGCATGTAATCAGTCGAAATCTCTTCTTCACGATCCGCCATCATTGCATCTTCCTGCTCACGGATACGCTTGTTTTCTTCTGCCTCTTCCTCGTTGATCTTGCGGATCTTTTCCTCTTCTTCCTTGATCTTGCTCTCAAGGCCTTCCGCGTCGATCGCTCCTGTGAAGAGCTCTTCGAACTGGTCTCCATCGATCGTTTCAACGAGAAGCAGTGCCTGCGCAACCCTTTCGAGCTGCTCCATGTGTTCTTTCAGGATTTCTTCCGTTTCCCTGTATGCCTTATCGATTATCGCTATAACTTCATGGTCTATATCGGAAGCGATGCTTTCTGAATAAGCCTTTGTTTTGGAGAAATCACGGCCCAGGAAAACGTCACCGTCGTCGCTGTAGTTGACGGGGCCGACTTTTTCACTGAATCCGTACTGCGTGACCATCGAACGCGCTATGTCTGTCGCGCGCTGAATGTCGTTGCTTGCGCCTGTGCTGATATCATCAAGTGTGAGCGCTTCTGAAACACGTCCTCCAAGCAGTGTTTTGATCTCGTTCTCCATGTCTTTCTTTGTCATGTAAGACTTATCTTCCGTAGGAAGAGACATTGTGAATCCGCCCGCGGCGCCTCTCGGTATGATTGTGACCTGGTGAACAGGGTCATAGCCCGGGATGCTTCTCATGACGATCGCGTGACCTGCCTCGTGATAGGCAGTGAGCTTCCGCTCTTTCTCACTTATCACACGGCTTCTCTTAGCCGGTCCTGCCATGACCTTGGTCGTGGCTTCTTCGATCTCAGCCATTCTGATTTTGCGGCCATTCCTTCTGGCCGTGATCAGAGCCGCTTCATTCAGCAGGTTCTCAAGGTCTGCCGGGGTAAATCCCGGGGTTCTTCTCGCTATGACAGAAGGAGACACCTCTTCAGAGAGCTGTTTGTTCCTTGAATGTACTTTTATGATCTCTTCTCTGCCCTTGATATCGGGGATACCTATAACTATCTGTCTGTCGAAACGTCCCGGTCTCAGGAGCGCCGGGTCGAGTACGTCCGGTCTGTTGGTCGCAGCGATAATGATGATGCCGGAATTCTCAGCGAATCCGTCCATCTCTACGAGCAGCTGGTTGAGAGTCTGCTCTCTTTCATCGTTTCCGCCGCCGAGTCCGGCTCCACGCTTACGGCCGACCGCATCGATCTCGTCTATGAATACTATGCAGGGAGCGTTCTTCTTTGCCTGGTCAAACAAGTCACGTACACGCGAAGCACCGACTCCGACAAACATCTCGACGAAATCTGAACCGCTTATGGTAAAGAAAGGAACCCCTGCCTCTCCCGCGACAGCCTTTGAAACATAAGTCTTACCTGTTCCCGGAGGACCGACAAGCAGGATTCCCTTGGGGATCCTGGCTCCGACTTCATTGTATTTCCTCGGATCTCTGAGGAAGTCGACGACCTCTTCCAGTTCTTCTTTTTCTTCCTTTAGTCCGGCGACATCGGCAAACGTGATCTGCTTGCCCTCGCCCCTGTAAAGCCGGGCTTTACTCTTGCCGAACTGGAACGCCTTTCCGTTTCCTCCCTGATTCACCATTACATAGAAAAGGAAGCCGAGCGCAATGACCATAAGGATCGTCGGCAACAGTGAAAGAATGGCCTGACCTCGGTCGGGAGCAGGTGTCTTGAGCGTCATCGTGCCCTTTTCAACTTTCGGGAAAATGTATTTTTCATCGATCCACTGCACTTCCACAAGGCTGTGC
>JAFOKI010000234.1 GCA_017419895.1 Eubacterium sp.
GACAAAGCAAAGGCTGAAAAAGGCAGGCCGACGGTAGTGGTAGCGAAGACCGTAAAAGGAAAAGGCGTAAGCTTCATGGAAAACAATGCCGGCTGGCATGGCAAGGCACCTACGGAAGAAGAAGCAAAACAGGCGGTCGAGGAACTCGGAGGTGAATGGTAATGGCGGTTAAAGTTGCAACAAGAATATCATATGGTGAATTTTTGGTAGAAGAAGGCGCAAGGAACCCGAATCTCGTGGTACTTGACGCGGACCTCGCAAAATCCACCAAGACAGCCGACTTCGCTAAAGCATACCCCGACAGATTCTTTGACATGGGTATCGCCGAGCAGAACCTGATGGGAGTTGCCGCCGGAATCGCGCTTTCAGGAAAGACGGTATGCGCGTCCACATTCGCGATGTTTGCTTCCGGAAGAGCCTTTGAAATTATCAGAAACTCGATCGGCTACACACATGCAAACGTGAAAGTGTGCGCAACACACGCAGGTATCACTGTTGGTGAAGACGGCGCAAGCCATCAGACTTTCGAAGATCTCGCTCTCATGAGAACAATCCCCGGAATGACGGTCCTCAATCCGTCAGATGACGCGAGCGCGAAGATCCTTCTCAAGCAGGCGGTCGATATGGACGGTCCGGCCTACATCAGACTCGGAAGAGCGTCTGTTCCTGTTTTCTATGACAGCAGCGCGGACATCAAGATCGGCAAAGCCAATGTCCTGAGGGAAGGCAAGGACGTTACAGTAATCGCGACGGGCATAATGGTGGCGTCGGCGATGGAAGCGGCGGCTTATCTTTCGGAACACGGTGTGGACGTAAGAGTCATCGATATGCATACGATCAAACCGTTAGATGAGGAGATAATCATAAAGGCTGCAAAAGAAACAGGCAAAATCGTTACTGCAGAGGAACACTCGATTATCGGCGGACTCGGTGCTGCTGTTGCAGAAGTGGTAACGAGAAATTGCCCGTGCAAAATCGCAATGGTCGGTCAGCACGATACGTTCGGTGAATCCGGAACTCCGGATGAACTCCGTGAGAAATACGGCATGACGGCAGAAGATATAATCATGGCTGTAAAGGGTCTTTATTGATCCGTGACGCGCGCGGACGGGCTTTTAGCCCTGACCAGGGTGGCCGAGCCCCGGTCCGCGTTTGGTAAGTGAAAAGCCGGCCGCTTTTCTGGATACTTTCAGAGACGCGGCCGGTTTTGTGTTCTATGGGGGAATTATGGATACAGCTCAGGATTATGTGGTTTTCGACAAAGTCCGGAAGGTATACCGCGTCGGAGAGGTAAATATTGAGGCTCTGAGGGATGCCACCTTTACTGTAAAAAAGGGCGAACTGGCGGTCGTTGTAGGCGAGTCAGGCGCGGGCAAAACGACCCTTCTGAATATTCTTGGCGGTATGGATACGCTGACGAGCGGCAAGGTCATTCTTGACGGACGCGTTATAAGCGAACTCAGCATGAAAGAACTGACAAAATACAGAAGATTTGATATCGGTTTCGTTTTTCAGTTCTATAATCTGGTCCAGAATCTGACGGCGCTTGAGAACGTTTCTCTGGCGACCCAGATCTGTAAAAACCCTCTTGATCCTGCTGAAACACTGAAAGCGGTAGGTCTGGGTGACAGGATGGACAATTTCCCGGGGCAGCTGTCCGGAGGAGAACAGCAGCGCGTGGCTATAGCAAGAGCGCTTGCAAAAAATCCGAAACTGCTGCTTTGTGATGAGCCGACAGGAGCTCTCGATTACAATACAGGCAAACAGATCCTGCAGCTTCTTCAGGACCAGGCTAGGGTTCACGGATCGACCGTTATGATCATCACGCACAACAAAGCCATTACCCCCATGGCTGACCGTGTGATCAAGGTCAGGAGCGGGTGTGTCCAGGAAGTGATAGTGAACGAGGCGCCGGTGCCTGTTTCTGAGATAGAATGGTAGCTTAAATGCTTAAAAAGTCCACATTCAGGGAAATAAGATCATCGCTGGCAAGATATCTCGCGATCCTTGCGATCGTGGCTCTTGGCGTGGGCTTTTTTGCAGGTCTCAAGGACTGCAAAGCATCTATGATCAGCACGGCTGACAGATATGTTAACGACCATAATTTCTATGATTACATGATACTCTCGTCCTATGGAATAGATGATGAGAGTATAGTTCTCGCGGCAAAAGAGCGGGGAGTAACAGGCGCGGAAGGCTCGATACAGATCGATGCCATGGTAGGCACCGGCGGATCAGGGGAACGCGCCATGAAAGCGATATCGCTCCCGGATGATATAAATACCCTTAATGTGGTTTCGGGGCGCCTTCCCGAGAAACCTGATGAGTGTGTAGTCGACCATTACATCATGACCGGCGCCAGTTTCAAAGAAGGAAACGTGTTTTCCATATCCGACAACAATGATGAAGATACGATCGACAGCTTCAGCGTCAGGAGCTTCACCGTCGTCGGATGCGTGAATACGCCGATATATATGGATTACCAGCGTGGTTCGACGACTCTCGGGGACGGCAGTCTGGACACGTTCTTCTTTGTTCCAAAAGAAGCGTTTGATGTCGATTATTATACAAATCTCTATCTCACGCTCGACGCGGACGGCGAGATTTTTTCTGATGAACTGAACGACGGACTTGACGCGCGCAAGGATGACATGGAAGACCTGGCTGAACGCATAACCGCGGACAGAAGGGAGAGAGAGCAGGGCAAGGCAAGGGAAGAGCTTGACGACAAGATAAAAGAATACGACGATGGAGTAAAAGAATACGAGGACGCCAAGGCGGATGCCGAGAAGGAACTGGCCGATGCGCAGGAGAAAATCGACGACGGAAGAGACGAACTGAACAAAAAAGAAAAACAAGTTAAAAAGGCGATCTCAGATCTCAAGGATAAGAAAAAAGAAGCGGAAGCAGGACTCAAAAAAGCAGAAGAAGGAAAAGCTGTGCTGGAAAAAGGTCTTAAGGGCAGCGAAAAAAAGAAAGCGGAGGCAAAAGCCGGTCTGAAGAAACTCGAAACTGCCAAGACGCAGCTCGATACAGGGATCGCGCAGGCAAAAGGCGGGATCACTCAGTGCGATCAGGCTTTGGAAGGCATCGCCCGCCAGAAAGAAACGCTCAGGCAGTCATTGGAAGCTGGGCTGATCGAAGAAGATTATTATACTGAGCAGATGTTAGCCGCCGGAGTGCAGGAAGAGACGGTAAA
>JAFOKI010000235.1 GCA_017419895.1 Eubacterium sp.
AAGAAGTTCGAACGCGAGCGTGTCTGAATACTTCCCATAGCGTTCTGCCAGCGTTTCCCAGAGCCGGTAAAAACGCTCCTGGTACCTTTCGCTGTCAAAGAATCCGCTCTCGCCTTCTTTGGCGTCGAATGAGAATCCCGCAGTCTTGTGCAGATCCAGCACGGCGTTCAGACCGTTCTCCCTGCACCAGCCGAAGGCTTTGTCGAGACGGATGTAACCGCTCTCGCGCGGAGTGCCGTCCTCATCCTCTAGCAGGTTATAATCCACAGGTATACGTACGTGGTCAGCGCCCCATGAACGGATCACCGCGAAATCTTCTTCGCGTATGAAATTGTCATACCGTTCCTCGGTGTAATCGCACTGCGAGAACCATCCGCCGAGGTCCACGCCTTTCTGAAATCCTTTCCAGACTTTCACTGTTTATTCCTTTCCGGCAGATCAGCCCTTGACGCTTCCCGCCGTCACGCCTTTGATTATCGACTTGGACAGGAAGAAATAGATTACAACTACCGGAAGTATCGCAAGCAGGATGAACATGTAGACCTTTCCCATGTCGAATTTGGAATAGTCCGCGCTTCTGAGCTGCGCGACCATGATCGGGACTGTCTTCATCTCAGCTTTGTCGAGCAACAAAGCGGGAATGAAGTAATTGTTCCATGAACTTACAAATGAGAATATCATCTGGACCGCGATCGCCGGCTTGATCATCGGCAGCACTATCGTGTTGAATGTACGGAACTCATTTGAACCGTCCACGCGCGCCGCGTCGACTACCTCCAGAGGAAGCACACTCTCCATGTACTGCTTCATGTAGAAGAACACCACCGGAGCCGCGATTGCCGGAACGATCAGCGGGATATAGTTGTTTGTCATGTGGAATCTGTTCATCATCTGGACGAATCCAAGCGCGGATACCTGGGCCGGGATCATCATTACCGCAATGATGAAGGTGAATATCATCTTCTTGCCCTTGAATTCATAGGCATGTATGCCGTATGCGGTTAGTGCCGAGAAATATGTCGTCAGGACCGCAGATGACAAAGCGATGATCAGACTGTTCAGCATTCCCCTGGGTATGTTGATCGATGAATCGTTCCATGCGTTCACGAGGTTATCAATGAAGTGGCTCTTCGGAACCAGTGTGAATCCCGTAGCCAGCTGCGCGTTGGAGCGCGTCGCGTTTATGATCATCAGATAGAAGAAGAACAGACACAGGATGCTGAGGAATATCAGTATCGCGTATACGATGACGCGGAGGACTGTCAGTTTGATCAGGCCGCGAGTGTTATCGCTCAGCTTATTGTTCATAACACATCCCCCTTTCACTTTCTGTCGCCATCTTTGTACGGAGCGGAAAGGCGTCTATACACAAAGCCGCTCAGTACGCCGGTTATGATAAAGATTATTACTGATATCGCGCCGGCCATGCCATAGTTCTTGTTCGCCAGGTAACCGTTCAGGTACATGACAAGCGTTCGCGAGAATTCGTCCGGGACACCTTTTCCGTTCGTCAATACCTGCGGTACATCGAACATCTGGATTCCGCCGATCATCGCCGTGATCAGGCAGTAGACGAATATCGGCATCAGGAGCGGCATGGTCACTTTAAAGAATACCTGCACCGCGTTGGCGCCGTCGATCGTAGCTGACTCGAAAACGCTTTGTTCGATGCCCATGATGCCCGCCATCAGTACAATTGTGGTATTGCCGAACCACATCAGGAAGTTCATCATCGCGATCATCCCACGCACAGTTATCTTGTGCGCGTAAAAGTCAAACGACGCATCGATCACTCCCCAGTTTTCCAGGAGCGCCTGGATCGGCCCGACCCTCGAGAACAGAATGTAAAACAGCATCGAGAAGGCCGCCGCCATTATCAGGTTCGGCATGTATATGACAGTTTTGAAGAAGCGCTGCCCTTTTATGTTCAGGCGGTAGCTGGTGAAGAATATCGCCAGAAGCAGCGCAATTACGAACTGCGGCACCGCGCCGGCGAACCACATCACCAGTGTATTGATTGCGTATTTCAGAATCAGAATGGTACCGGAACTGTCCGGCGAAAACAGGGCTTTGTAGTTTTCGAACCCAACAAAGTTCGGCCCTACCTGCGTAAGTCCTACCCTGTACGTCTCAAAGAAACTGTTGTAGACTGTCAGGAACTGCGGGGCTAATGTAAATATGATGTATACTACAAAGAACGGTATTATGAAGATATAGCCCCATTTTGCGTAGCTGACTGATTTCAGCGCACCGTTCTCTTTTGTTTTTGGCTTTTTCATGATTGTCTCTCCGACTTTCTGTGGATAAAGATACGGCAGGGGCAGAAGCCCCTGCCGCCGCAGTCAGTTTCGTCGGATAATTATTCCGGAACGTTGATGTTCGCGTAGGTCTCCTTGACGTAGTTGTAGAAGTTCTTCATGGCAGTTTCTTTATCAACGGATCCGTTGTAGTACTCCTGAAGTTTATTCTGCAGACCTTCGTTCAGAAGCTGGTCATAGTTGGTGTGGTTTTCCCACTTGATGTTTCCTGCGAGTTCGGAGAAGACTTTGATGTCGTTCTGGCCGTCGAGGATAGCTGTGTTTCCATAGCTCTCGTCATTGGCGAATTTGTCAACAACAGCTGTGTTGTTCGGATACTGGTTGTCTTCCGAAACGAGTTTGGAGCAAACTTCTTCGTTCGTTGTAAATGTCTCGAAGATGTCTTTCAGCATTTCTGTGTTGTCAGAACCGGTAGCTGCGAGGAGCCATGTGCCGCCCCAGAAGTAAGCCTGCGGTCCCTGTACGATGCACCAGTCACCTACGCATCCATTCGCGGGATCCTGAGCATTCGTCATGCAGAAGTTGTAGTACCAAGCCGGTCCGAAGAAGCACATTGTTTTGCCATCTTTGAACATCTGGTTTGTCTTCTCTGCGTCCCATACGCCTGCTGTCAGAGTGTAACCGTTCTTAATGTAATTATCTGTCTGATCCATCCAAGCCGTGATCTGATCGTCGAACTGGAGGTTGTTGTCAGCATCGACCCAGGGAGATGTGCAGTTGTTCGAGAAAGCGCGGAATGTCTCTGCGAAGGAAGCTGTCATGTAGTAGCCCTTAGCTTTTGCTTCAGCCGCTACAGCGTCGAATTTTTCCCAGCTGTCGATCTTTGCCTGAACTTCTTCCGGAACGTCTGTGCCGAGAACGTCTTTAGCGATGCTCTTGCGGTAAATTACAGCCGCCGGGCAGCACTGGAAGGAAACGCCCTTGCAAACGCCGTTTGCATCCGATGCAGCTTTGATCGTGTAGTCGTACATCGTGTCAGCGTTCTGATATCCAAAGCTCGTGATGTCCATGGTGTAGTCGGAGTCGACGTATTTGCCGATGTAGTCAGCTTCAGCAAGGAACATGTCGATCTTTTCGTCATCAGCAGCTTTGTCCTGATTCAGAAGCGCTTCGTCAAGTTTCTGCTGGTATACACCGCCGTCACTCGGATTGATAATCCAGTTTACGGTGACACCTTCAGGAACTTCATAATACTTCTCGAAGAATCCTTTGAACTCTTCGTTCCAGGCGTAGATGTTGAACACCTTGCCCTGTTCTTTGGTTTCTTCTTTGCCGCCGCCACCGCCGCTGCTGCAGGCTGCGAGACCGAATACCATAAGAACCGAAAGCAGAATAGCAAATACCTTTTTCATTTGATTCTCTCCTTCTAAATATTCGCGTTTTCCCTTTTGACTAATTATATATAGAAACGCTTGCTTGCGTTCTATCCGATGTCAGCTACTGTGTCTCCCTCGAGAAGACTTCCCTCTACCGTGATCTGCTGCGGGATCCAGACGTCCGGAGCTTCTATCTGCTCGATCAGGATCCTCGCCGCTTCCGTTCCCATCTGCTCGGCGCCTTGGCGGTATGTCGAGAGGCGGGGTCTTAACACCTGCGAAAGCGGGATTCCGTCGTATCCCACGACACTCATGTCTTTCGGAATGACCATTCCGTGACGTTCGAGCTC
>JAFOKI010000236.1 GCA_017419895.1 Eubacterium sp.
CCAAGGAGCGAGTCCGAAGATCATTACTTCAGCGGCGGTGAATGCCTGGCTTGGGGCGTGGGATCCGGAAAAAGCGCAGCCAATCTTTGGGCAGGCGAGAAGGATGATTGGATAAAAGGCACAGATGCCGAGACCGGTCACTACACTTCGATGATAGATCCGGACGTGACTTATGTGGGTATCGGGAATTTCCGCGCGTACGGCGCGTATGGCGACGATTGGGCGGGATCGGTCTGCGGCCATTTCAGCTGCACCGAGGAACCGCTGGACGAGACGATGCTTCCGGCAGCCGAAGATGTTATCCAGATGATTTCTATCTATACCGAATACCTCGGGAAACCTGTATTCACGGAAATCGGCTGGTATTTCGAGATGGGTAAAAGTTCTTTCACGGTCTATCAGGGCGACGTACTCGAATTCGCGGTCGTGCAGCAGGCGACGTTCCCCGATGGGACCGAGGCCATCGTGATGGCTCCGGGTACCTTTACATATGCTTCTTCCAACAAAGCCGCTCTGTCCGTCGATGCCGGCGGCAGCGCTAAAGCGTTGAAACCCGGCATTGCTACCGTGACGGCAAAGGGCTCCGGTGCTTCGTACTCGCTAAAGGTAACGGTCAAGGGCTATCTGAAGAAACCGAAAATTACCAAAGCCAAACGTAAGGGAAAAAACATCACCGTCGCGTTCAAAACGAATGAGACTACGGCTGACTTTGCCACAGGTTTCCAGATCCAACTCGCGAAAAACAAAAAGTTCACTAAAGGACTCAAGAAGGCGACCGCGAAAATCAAATACGACAAGTACTGGAGACCTAAGCTCACATACAGTAAGACCTTCAAAAAACTAAAGAAAAAAGGTACCTATTATATACGTGTCCGCGCGTACATGAAAAACGATACAGGCACATTCTACTCAACCTGGTCCAAGACCAAAAAAGTCAAGTGAAGCTTTACAGCGCGGGCGCAGGGCAAAATTCCCGGGCGCCCGCGTTTTGGCTTTGTGATAAAATAAATCGAACCTTGCAGCCATGCATTGGCACAATACAGTGTAAGGCAAATCGGCTGACATCAGGAGAACATCATGGACAAAGCAAGGCTGACGCAGGCAGTCGTCCGCTACCAGGCGGGTGACCAGGCGGCTTTCAACGACATCTACGAACTGACAAACGCGAATCTTTTCATTTACGCGAAGAGTCTGATGAAAGATCCCACGAGGGCAGAGGATCTTCTGCAGAACGCTTACATCGATATCCTTGGGAGCATTTCGAAGCTGAACGATCCGGGGGCGTTTTTGACATGGTCAAAGCGTATTCTGTTTTATAAATCCGCGCATTATTACAGGGACAACAGCAATGAGTTCACGGCCTCGACCGACGATGATTTCTTCCTGTTTGACCAAATGACGGAAGAGGATAGTGCGTACATTCCCGAAGAAAATCTCGACCTTACTGAGTCGAGTGAGATAGTCTGGGCGCTCATAGATGAGCTGCCCGAGCTGCAGCGTACGGCGATGCTGGCGTTCTACCGGGACGAGATGACGCTCGAGGAGATCGCCTATATGACGGGCACTTCGGTCGGCACCGTCAAGACGCGCCTGTTTTACGGCCGAAAAGCCTTTAAGGAAAAGGTCGAAAACTACGAGAAAAAACACGATATCAGGCTGCACGGACTCGCCGTCGGCCCCGTCATTTCGATGGCGCTCAAGGCTGTTACTCCGGCTTCGTTCATTCTCGGCCGCGCGCGCGCCATGGCGCTGCTCGTGAACATCGCAAGGATCGCCGGAACAAAGCTGGCCGCCGCTTCCGCGGCTGGCGCAGTTTCGCATACCGCGGCTGGCGCGGCAACGAACGCTGCAGGCGCAGCTGCGAACGGCGTTACGGGAACGGCACTCCACGGTACTGCCGGCGCAACGCCTTTCCACTCCGGCACTACGTTAATAAACACGACAGGCACAATTACGAATACTACAGCAAACTCATCCGCGTTCCAGTCCGGGTCGACCGGGGTCAATACGACTACAGCCGGAACCGGGAGCGGAGCGACCGGCTTTACTCCGGGGTCGTCTGCTGCAAATAACGCAGCAATGACCACTATAGGCACGCCGCAACAGACCGCACGAACCGGGCACTCTGCGACCGGTGCGCAATCCGGCCATGCTGCAATCGGTGCATATGCTGCGCACAGTGCAATATCGCTTAAACTCATCGCGATCATCGCCGCTGTTGCAGTGACTGCAGGCATCGCGGTCACCGCGGCTGTACATTTCATGGGTCCCTCTGAAAGTCCGGTTTCTCCCGGGAACGATACGAGTATCTCCACGGCTCAATCAGAACCGGACTCCTCCGCACAGGCGCCCGGAGAAAACACAGAAAGCAGCACCTCCGGCATATCCACAGAAGTGGTCTCTGATTACAGCCGGGCATACCTGTCGGTCCTTCGTCTGTATGAGCAGGATATCCGTGATTACACCTGGCAGAACGGGTATGAAAATTCAGGCGTAACCGATTCATCAGGAGGAACAGGTCTTGGTACGCCCGTTTCCAGAGCTGCTGCTTTGAAAGATATCGATGGCGACGGTATCCCGGAACTGTTCTTTATGACGTCGGTCTATACAGACAGGCACCTTTGCGCTGATCTTCATATTTTCACATACCGGGACGGCGGTCTGCGTGAACTGAGCTATGATTTCACATATCCGAGCGAACTCACTGTAACGTATTACGATGAATTTTTCGGACACTTCTCGATCGATCACAACGGAAGACTTATTCATTATGATAATATGGATCCGAATTCATCCTACGCGGTCTTTACGGGGAAGACTCCGGGGACTTTGTACATGCTTTGTACCCACTGGCTGGCGGAGGAATTCGGGGTGCGCATCCGGAAATTCACTATGGACAGTGGCACCGGGACTACCAGTCTCGACATCTCTTCGGATGCATATCTGTTTGACTGGTATGCAGACGGCAGAGAATCTTCGGAAGGTATGACGCAAGATCTGGAATCCGCTTTAAGCGATATGGGGGACATAGTGATCTATGGCGGAAATGAAATCGGCGCTCCATCTGATGCCGAAAAGTCCGGCTGGCAGAATATGCTCGGTGGCCGTGATAATGGGAATGTAGACGATATCGCGCCGGAGAGATTCCAAAATAGTCTCAACATGACCTACGATGAGATCGTCGCGCTTCTTATGGGACAAATCACAGGCGACCCGGCCGTCGATACGGGAAGCGATACATCTGCCGATCCGGAGGCTTACGTCCCATTGACCACCGACGAAGAACTTTGTCAGGCCGGCGCTGCGCTGTTCAGGTATGACTCTGATAGCAATATGATCAAATATACCGGCATCGGGGATACGGATGTCAAGTCATTCGACATGAGCAATGCATACGGCACCGGCTATACCTACACTGACGGAAAAAGCGTACTCTATTTCAGCTACGACGAGGGAGCCGGCAAGTATCCGCTTATCAGGTACGACCTGGCGTCCGGCAAAGCGAAAATGCTCCATGAGTTCGATGACGACCGAGATATAAACTCTTCCTATTATATTGGCACAGTATATAACGGCAAAGCATACGTCGGATTGTCGAAGGACACAACGGGCAACAAGCTCTGGATGTGCGGTACGGAAAGCGGCGAAACTACCGAGTTGGAAACCCGAGGGCTCATCAAGCATAGGATCGGCAAATATGTCCTTATGAACGAGGGCCGCAATCTTTCTGTCCAGTATTTCACCAGGACGGACATCTACGAGCTGACTGATGCAGGCATGAAACACGTCGCTGACCTCGGCCAGTACGTTTCGGTCGTGGACGCCGT
Organism: Eubacterium sp.; assembly: GCA_017419895.1. GTDB lineage: Bacteria > Bacillota > Clostridia > Peptostreptococcales > Anaerovoracaceae > Aminicella. The sequence continues at coordinate 3,828 of JAFOKI010000236.1, forward strand.
CGTCGACGGTAAATTCTATTACACCGTAGGCTCCTCAAGCGACAGCTACGACGCTTCGATATGCAGGTGCAACGCGGACGGTTCCGGCACCGAGGTGCTCGGCCAATTCTTAAACAACGACTCCAACTTCGTCGTGGATGGCTTCACCCCGGAATACTGCATAATCCGAAAAAATGACGGCACCTACAGGTACACATATTCGACTGATCTGACCGTAAAGATCGAATAGCCGGATGTGCCAACAAAGCTTCGCCTCGGCGAACTTCAGCTTTCATTTGGCGCTGCGCATTACGCGCGGCGCCTCTTTTTTCAAAAAAACCTATTTTCCATCGAACCTCGCCCTGCGGTATTGGCACTAATATACGAAAGCTGAAGATAAAACAAACTTGAAATGAATTTAGGAGGTTCAAAATGAAGAAGCTTTGTGTGGCGATTGCAGTGGTAGTAATAGCGATGATGGCTCTGACGGGCTGCGGCAGCAAGAGCAGTGATTCGGGTTCCGCAATAAAAGGAACAATCGACGGCTTTTTCGACGCGGTCAAATCGGGAGAGTACGCGGAAGCTGTGTACTATACGACGGCTGAGGGAGACGTAGTAAGTATACTGGAGACGCTTTACAACATAGGAAACTGGAAGGAAACGATCCTGTCTTCAGTCGGCTTTGATGCAGAGGATCTGGACAGGTCGATAACAGAGCCTATAGACGAGATGATCAAAACCATACAGTATAACATTGTAAATTCGTACGAAATCGGTGAGATCACAGCATCGGAAGGTGACGCGTCCGCCCGCGTCACGATATCATTCGGCATCGATCCCGGAAAACTGGAAGACATCGATATCAGCGGG
>JAFOKI010000237.1 GCA_017419895.1 Eubacterium sp.
GTCGGAGCGCTTAAGCGAGATCCGGACGACCTTTCGCTCGTGTCCGGCTCATTCAACCTGTCGATAATCGACATGAAAGACAGGCGCCTCGACTGCGACATGGTCTGCCGCTCGAACTGGCCGGTAGACGTCGAGGAGCTCTTTGCCCTCGCAGGTGACTACGCTGAGCTTTCCGGAATGGATATGGAAAAGACGATCTGGTACGCGGGTTACCACGTTCCCATCGATTCTCCCCTCATCCTGCTCTGGGCAGACGTTTACAGAGAAGCAACAGGAAAAGAACTCATCGTCCAGCATCTCCACTCCGGTCTCGACGCTGGCGAGATCAGCGAGAAGCTTGGGCTTACTGACATGATCGTCATGATGCCGACCACACCGGACGTACACACCCCGAACGAGCGCGTGGGCATCGAATCCTGGAAGAATACTTACAAGTGGCTGCGTGAAATAATCGAACGCTGCTGACATAACAAAGCCGCGCCAGCGCGGCGCGCATATTCGCAACTGAAAACCCGGACTGCCATGTGGCAGCCCGGGTCTTTGTTTACTTCTGAATTCAACGCAGCCTGTTTCAGACTTCTATCAGTTCATATTCTTTGTTTCCCACACCAAGTTCCGCGGCTCTGTCGATCGTATGCTCACCGTTCCTCGACGTTACCCTTTCCATGAAGTGTTCTTTTCCGTGGTCGTCGGACGCGAGTACTAGGTCGATACACGCCCTGTCTATCGCAACCGGGTCAAGTGAGACCAGAATGCCGATGTCTTTCAGACAGGGATCTTCTGCGACAGCACAGCAGTCGCAGTCTACGGACATATTCGCCATTACGTTGATATAGACGATCTTTCCGGCGAAATGATCGACTACAGCGGACGCTGCTTCTGCCATTGATTCGAGAAAATCATCCTGGTCCGCGTGATCGTCCCATACCACGAACTGGTCGTCAGCCGCTGTGTATTTGCCTGCGGAATGGATCTTGACCTTTCCCGCCGTGGAAGCGCATCCAATCGAGAGCTGCTTGAGAGCCCCGCCGTATCCGCCCATCGGATGACCTTTGAAATGGGAAAGAACGAGCATCGAATCATAGTTCATCAGGTCTTTTCCTACGATATCGGTATCAAGATGTTTGCCGCCTTTAACAGGGAGTTCAACATCCGGGCCTTCTTCGTCCATCAGATCGACATCAAAGTATTTGTTCCATCCGTGGCGCTCGAGCAGTTTGAGATGCTTTTCTGTCGAATTCCGTTCACCGTCATAAGCTGTGTTGCATTCGACGATCGTACCGTTCACATGCTCGACTACCGGCTTCCAGAACTCGGGATGAAGATAATTCTGGTTCCCTTCCTCTCCGGAATGGACTTTTACAGCTACCTTTCCATCAAGTCCGCCAATCATGTCAAACATACGTACTACTGCTTCCGGTGACATTTCCTTTGTGAAGTATACTTTTGACATTCCAATTCCTTTCATTACTGTGCCATAAGATATGTGATGTACTGGTGCGCTGCTCTTCCGGTCGGGCCTCCCGCGCGGCGTTCCCATGCTGTCGCACCTGAGAGGATCTTCTCATCAGGCCATTCTTCCGGATCCAGTCCGCGGCGTCTTGCGATGGCAAGCACCATCTCCTGGAACTCATTATGCCGCGGGATCGTATAGAGTATCTTGACACCGAAACGCGCTGCAAGCGACAGTTTCTCTTCCACCGTATCTGAGCGGTGAACGTCGCCGTTGTGCTCCATGTCGGCTCTGTCTTTCCAGGTTTCTTTTACCAGATGCCTTCTGTTGGAGGTCGCGTAGATCACGACATTCTCCGGTCGGTCTTCGACCCCGCCTTCAATGACAGCTTTCAGATACTTGTATTCAACCTCATTTTCTTCAAACGAGAGATCGTCGATGAAAATGATGAATCTGAAATTCCTGTTCTTGATGCGCGCGAGTACCGCGGAGAGGCTCTTGAACTGGTGCTTGTATATCTCAATCACTCTGAGCCCGCTGTCGTAATACTCGTTGATCAGCGCCTTTACGCTTGATGACTTTCCGGTACCTGCATCGCCGTAGAGAAGTACGTTATTGGATGCTTTTCCTGCGAGGAACGCTTCCGTGTTCCGCCTGAGCTCAGTCTTCTGAAGCTCATAGCCGACAAGATCCGACAGCAATACTTTGTCGGTATTGTAAATCGGGACCAGATCGACATCGCCGGCATTCCTGAATATCGCGGCTTCTGCCCCACGCCTCATTCTGCTCCGGTCCTCGTCGTCATCCTCACGGACCTGCGGAAGAGGCTGTACCCTGAACGCGGCGTTCAGACCGATCATGCCCACGCCGTATTTCCTGTAGTGAGCCGTGACAAGATCAAAGAACTCGTTCTCGTCCTTTGCCTCTGCAAGTTTGGCCGAAAGCGATCTCACGAGGTCGCTTACATTTCTGTTGTAGCGGTTCTCTTTCTTGGCGATAGCTTTGTAATCGGTGAGGACCGAGAAACAGTCGATCCCCAGCATGGACTCGATCTCCGAGAAATCGTAATGGAAGAGTTCCATGAAGACCTTGAAGTCGGCTTTGGCAAAATGATCGACCGATCCCGGCTGTTCTCCCGCGCGCTCAGTTATCATGCTGAACGAATTCTCGTTGGTCATGATAACAAAGGTCAGGTA
>JAFOKI010000032.1 GCA_017419895.1 Eubacterium sp.
CGCGGAGTCCGGGGAAAAAGACGGGGATAAAGCCGGGGATAAGTCCGGCAGTTCCGATACAAAGACAGGCGGATCAGCCCTCTGTTTGAAAGGTAAAGCCAAATCCAAAACGTCCATCAAGGTCACCTGGAAAAAGCTCCCTAAAGCCGACAAATACATAATTTATGGCAAGAAGTGCGGCAAAGTCAGCAAATACCGTAAACTCAAGATGCTAAAAGGTACTTCCTATACACATAAAAAACTTAGAAAAGGCACAAAATACAAGTACTTTGTAAAAGCGGTACGCAGCGGCAGGGTAATCGCCAAGTCAAAAGCTATCTGTGTCAGGACAAAAGGGTGACCTTGGCAGGCGCTTGACCTTGGCAGGTCAGACTACGAGTCCGAAAACCGTTAAAACACCTACTTTACCGGCGCAGCTTCACCGGAGCGAAATTGCTTAATGATTTCCTAAGAATAATTAAGTGTGCAGTTTATAATATACGGCTTTGTTTTCTGATAAAATCAATAAGGATGATCATTGGATCTAAATGAGATATATCGACTGGCTGTATAAGAAAGGAAGTAGACATGAAGAGGAAGGCGTTATCGATACTGCTGAGTCTGATGTTGATAATCTGTATGGTGCCGCAGGCAGCCTTTGCAGAGGGTGAAGGCGCCGGTTCATCCGGTGCCGGAGCATCGGCTGCACAGGACGTGCTGATCGGGGATGATACGCCGGCAGATGCAGATGAAGCGGCGGCAGAAGAGCAGGCTGAAGATCCCGCGGAAGGGCAGGCGGGGGAACAGGCCGGTGCGCCTGCAGATGGTCAGAAGGGATCGCTTGCAGAGGATCAGGAAGCAGCTTCCGCTGAAGATGCTGCGCCGGCTGATGCGGATAACCCTGTAGAACCCCAAGCAGAAGAGCTCGCGGAATCTCAAGCGGATAACCCCGCAGAAGCCTCGTCAGAAAACCCGGCAGATGAAACCGCAGAGGTTCCCTCCGGCGAATCTGAGGACGGCCTTCATGTTGGTCCGGCGCCTGAAAGGCATTTCGACATGAGCATCATCCCGACCAAAAAATCTGTCAAGACCGGTAACGTCATCGTAATGTATAAAAACGGCAGCGTTTCAACTGAGGCGCCGGATAAGGCCGGAAAGGCCATGGCGAAGGGCGTCAGGACCGCTTCGGGATTCGGCCGCATAATGAGCGGTATAGATAAGGAAGGAAAAGCTGAAGCGACAAACACTCTCGGCGACCAGAAACGCATACTTGAGAAACCGCTCGGCAAGAATTACACGATACAGGATACGATGATTTTCCGCAGTAAGGCTGGCAGCCTGTCAAAAGGCGCCAATGCGGAAGAGAAGGACGTGGTGGTCAGTATCGTGAGCTCGGACAAATACAGCCCGGACAAGCTGGCAAGGCTGCTGGAGGGACAGGCTGATATTGAATTCGCTGAACCCGATTACACTTGTTATGCCCTTGGAAGTGGAACGGGCAGCGGCGATCCGATGGCCTCGTCGAACTGGCACCTCGACGCTATTGGAAGTGAAACGATCCAGGAAGCGGCAGCGGAAAGCGGGAACGGCGCTCCGGTCATCGTTGTGCTTGATACCGGCGTTGACTATAAGCATGAAGAACTTGAAAACACCATGTGGAAAAATCCCGGAATCAAGGGCCTTCGCGGAACATATGGGTATGACTTTTGTTATCAGGACGACGACCCGATGGACGAGAATGGCCACGGAACGCACTGCGCCGGCATAATCGCGGCTGAGATCGACAACGATCTGGGCATAAAAGGCATTGCCGGAAAGAACGACATTAAGATCATGGCGCTCAGATTCCTGGATGAGGAAGGAAGCGGTGAGCTTTCGTCCGCTATTTCCGCATACTGCTACATCGTCCGCGCGATGGACGCCGGCGTCAATATCAAGGCTGTGAGCAATTCCTGGGGCGTGGACGTGATCTCCGATATATTCGACAAAGTCATCGATATGGCTGGCGACAGAGGCGCTCTGAGCCTTTTCGCATCCGGGAACGAATCACTGGACAACGACCTGAATCCGTCTTCGCCCGCCAACAGCGGTTCGCCTTACGCGATCGCGGTCGACGCGCTGAACAGCGATATGGAAATTGCGTCATACTCTTCGTACGGAAGAAAAAGCACGGATGTCGCGGCTCCGGGAACAAATATTATTTCTTCAGTAAGCTACAACAACTATATGCCGAATGTATATGACAAGGACAGGCTGGCAGAGACAACTTTGTATTATGGTGAGTTCAACGAGAACACCACGGTCACGGACGGAAAAGTCACACCTTCCGTCGGAACTGACGTTAGCGGCGCGTCAAATGAAGGCGCCGTCCGCGCGTTCGGCGAATCCGTGATGCTTCAGAGCACTGCTGACGGAGAAGATGGCCATATGAGCCTGTCGCTTGCTGAACCCTCCACCATGAATGGCGGTGAAGGCGCAAAAAGCCTCAAGTGGTCGATCAGGAACGTGAAAGCCGGCGACATGTACATGCTGTATTTCCCGTATAAAAAGAAGACCGGAACACACTACAACGGTTCAAATCTGAATATCGTATTCAGGGGCGAATCCGGAGCGGAGTTCAGCGGTCTGGTGCTGTTCGGCGATGTGAGTCATCAGGGTATCGATGTGGATGGTCTCAACGCGTACATCGATGATTCTCCGTTTAACGGAGTGGATCAGGAAGGCTTTCTCCCCGTGGCATATGCCGGTGGTCCTTTGGCAGATGAATGGATCGGAAGCGGTATCAACGGGCGTGGCGCAGCCTTTGTGAATAATGCGGAAGGCTACGGTATCGGTCTCCTCTATGCGGCTGCAACGGATGATGATATCACGTTCTACATAGATTCAATAGGCATTGCGAAAGACGACGCGCCGGCAGATCTGTTCGGCAAATATGATCTCTACAGCGGTACATCCATGGCGACTCCGGTAGTTGCCGGCGCGCTGGGACTTATAGCTTCGGCTGAGCCGGAGGGCTGCTCCGCCCTGCTGCTTAAGGCCAAGCTGATGGCGTGTGTAACCAAGACGGATTCTCTCGCGGACAAAGTTTCCACGGGCGGATATCTCGACCTTTCGAAATATGATCCCTCTGATCCCTTGCCCGGCATAATGTATACAGAGGTCGATTTCCCGAAAAATACCGTAGCGCTTTGGGGACGGGATTTCGGCGAAGCCAAGGGCACGGTTTCTTATGAATATCCGGTAAGCGGAGGCGGCGGAACTATCCCCGCGGGGGATCTGAGCTGGGACACGAGCAGCATAATAATTAAAAACGCAAAGGCTTTGATCGGCCATGACGCTACGCTTACAGTGACCACAGCCTCTGGCAAGGAGATGCAGGCGGCATTCTACATGGTCAGCGGCGAGCGTGAGTATACGCTGCGCGCAAAAACTCCCGCGCTTTATTCAGCATTCGACTGGAGAATGGGCTCGGCGCATATCGCCGGTGCAGACATAAAAGCCGGGGGAGCGAGCACGGTCACAACGGCTTTGTTGGATGATGGAGAATACATTCCGGTCTACGGCGCGGACGATCTGTATTTCTCGGGAAGCAACGGTGAGATAATGCTCCTGGAAGCTTCGGAGGAGGAAGGCGAGGAAGAGGACTATAACGAGGATATGGACTCTTACAAAGCCTCCGCCCGGGATAATGACGCTGCCGCGAACTCTGGGACGGACGAAGTCGAAACAATGGAGTTTTCGTCGATGGGGAGCTCGCCGCTCGATGCGATAGCAGCAAGCCCGAATTACACAAAATGGGTCGAGCTCGAAAAAATGGCAGGGCTTGCGGAGCCCAACCTTGAGCTCGTGCGGATGGGTACACCTGTGTATTACGGCGGGATCATCTATGAACTCCTTGCCGTAAGGTTCACCGGAATGGAATACATCCTGCTTCTCGGTTACGACCGGACGGCTGAGGAGGGTAAAGAGTGGAGCATACTTTATGACAGCTCCAGCTCTTCCGGTCCGGTTCCGACGTTCAATACAGGCGCAGTGACAGGCGCGATGAACGGTAAACTGTACATTGCGGGCGGGATGGATGAAGATACGGACAATGACCGGTTATTCACGACTGATATGATGTGCTGGGATCTCAATGCCGCGAAGCCGGTGTGGACAAAGGCGGCTTCGCTCCCGGCGGATCTCGCCGGCGGGCATCTCGTGACCCAGAATGGGAAAATGTATTACATAATGGGATTTACAGGACTGATGGAAGAAAACAGGAGCGTGTATGCTTTCAACGGTTCCGCCTGGACTAAAATGAACGCGGATATCCCCATTGCCATCCACACTCTTAACGGTTATGACGCGTCGGTAGGCATCTCAAAAGACGGATTGGTTATAGCAGGCATTTCCACGGACGGCGGAGGCGATACATTTGTTTACAAGACAGCGGACGGACTCAAGGCATCCCAGCGTATCGAACAGCTGAATTATACCGTAAACGGCAAAACAATCGAATCTGTCGCCTTTGGAACATCTGTCGGCGACAAACAGTATGCGCTGCTTCAGGAGGTGGATCTGGCGAGCTTTGACGATGTTGGCAAGCTGTATGAGATACCGGTGGAGAAACCGGGCGTA
>JAFOKI010000005.1 GCA_017419895.1 Eubacterium sp.
GCTTCTTTATCTTTTCACCAAATGTCAACACGACCGGCTGCCGGATAGGAACTTGCATATTACAGCTCAACCTTCGCCATGCTTTATGCTATAGAAAAACGACAGTACGTTATCACTTATAATGATCATCCTCATATGCACTGGAACATCCAACAAAGCTTTCGCGGCGGCAATTGCAACTTCATTTCGGTTTCACGATCCCGGCGACGTTTATACCGGAATGTCAGAGTAGGTTTAGTTGGTTTAGTTGATTAGAAAGGAATTGAATATGAATATCTCAGTATTTAAACGAATCACGCCTTTGTTACTGGCAATTTTTATCACAACGGCGTTCCTGCCGGCAATCTGCCAGAACGTCCATGCGGTGTCCAAGCCCGCAGCGCCCAGGATCACTTCCGTGGAAACAAACGGGAACCGGGTGACTTTACACTGGAATAAAGTAAGCGGCGCTAAAAAATATCAGGTGTATGCCGCGACAGGGAAGGGCTGGAAATATGTAAAGAAGATCAGCGCCGGCAAAGCCGGGAAATACTCCGATACGAAGAAATACAAGCTGAAGAAAGCGGGCAGCAAGTACAAACTCTATAAGAAAACATGGAAATTCAGGAAGGTCGCCGCGACCGCCAACACGTCTTATGTTTTCAAAGGTAAGTATTCCAAGCGATACGTTTTCAAAATCAGAGCCCTGAGCGGAAAAAGCAAGGGCAAATTCTCGGCAGTGAAAAAGATATATACTGCAGCGAAAAAGAAAGCTGCTGCAGAAGATGATGACAACGATGACTCTGCCCCGACAGATACGGACGATAAGACCGATGTGCAGATACCGGGAATAGTAACCGGATTAAAAGCGGTTCCGGACGGCAACAAGATCTTAGTTTCATGGAATGCTGTTCCCGGGGCTGACCATTACATGATTTACTATCGAAAAAACGGATCTTCAAACCTTACATTCAAGCAGGTATACCGTACATCTGTGAGGTTCAAAGCAGGTTACGGAAAAACAGTATTCTTCAGTGTACGCGCAGTCAATGATGCCGGAACAGGACCGACCTGCAAGGAGATAAGCGCAACAACAAAGACACAATTTGAGGTATTGGTAGACGGCGGGGCAACAGTCCTCCCTTTTACTGCAAGCGTTTCGGGCGATGTGATCACGCTGAAATGGAATGCTGCGAGCGGAGCATACGGATATGATGTTCTATACGGTACGGATCCGACGGTCCGCAGTATAGAAGAAGTGGATAATGCAACGTCAGTCTCTATAAGAGGAATCTATGGGCTTACTTACCATCTCAGCCTAATGGCAAAAGGATCAAAAGACGTAATATACAAGGATCTGGAGGTAACGATCCCGGAATCGAACGATCCTACACCGCCGGAAAGGACCTATGTCGACCCCTCCACCATGAGCACCAAAACTTATTTGGAAAAGTATGTTTACCCGGATGTTTATCAAAAGTTTAAGGAATATAACGGAAGCAATACCGATGAGTTTGTCAAACTGAAGAATATGCTGAAAGCTATGCACGCTCTTTGCAGCTACGGTACAGTAGTCAACAACAGGTTCTTTAAGCAAGTGCGTCTGGCAGACGGAGGAGATCCGAATCTCAGGTATATACCGCCCGCACATGTACGGTACGCAGTCGGCTGTGAAAGCGCTACAATGTGCATGCTCTATATGTGCAGCAAAGAAGGTATGACCGCATATGCCTACTATCCTGGTCACGCGAACCCTGTCATTAAAGCAAACGGAGTATGGTTCGGTAGTTTTGCTGACGCAACCTCCGTGCTTTCCGGCCCCGGAGATGATGAAGAACTCAATCTTAACGGCTATTACTGCCGCGGGCACTACACACTTAGCAAGCAGTACACTAATGTAAAGATAAAAAGTGTTTTCCCTCTGAAAACCATATTCGATCTGGATTATTCACTTATTTTCCCCGGAACGAATTCTGATTTCGAAAAAATCACACTCAGCACAGGGATTTCCTGGGGTTATGACGCGGAGTTCGCTAACCCCAAGCGGACATATACGATAGATATCAACAAATGCAAGTTTGCGGCGATTGGCGGGGATACGGACATTATCACCTTTGATAACACCAACGGAACATTCTCGACTCACGGCACCGGCACGGTAACGGTCCAGATGACCTGTGGTACCTGGACAGATACCTTCAAGGTGAATATCAAATGAGATGAGCGCAGATAAACCGTTATGACCTTGCTTTGGCAACAAAAAAGATCCGACGGAAAACTGAGATCCAATCTGTAAACAACAGGGTGCATGCCATCAATCGCATGCACCCTGTTTCATTTGACTAAATCCGTCTATCTTCATCTTCCCGTCTTCCAGTTTCGGATCCACTGCGAACCTGAACCTGATCCACGGGTACCTTTCGGCAAAGTAATTCCGGTTCACGCCTTTGTGCCCGACCATGTTCGAGAACCATGCGGGGGAGGAATATACGGTGAGCCGCATGCAGGCGGTGCGGCAGCCTTCGTTGCCTGCGGGCCGGCCGGCGTTGCTGCCGGCCGGGCTTTGTTCTATCAAAGCCTCGATCTCTTCTCTCGCGATCCGCCCCTCCACGAGCTGACGGAACGCCGGGTGGTAAGTACCCGCGTTAGCGGCGCCTTTGTCGCCTTCTGTTATCACGTCTGTGCTCTTGAGCC
>JAFOKI010000238.1 GCA_017419895.1 Eubacterium sp.
AAGGAGATCACTATGACATATAGTTTAAAAGAACAACTGAACGCTGAAGAGCGTTTTTCCGGCGGCCATCGTATGTGCGCCGGCTGCGGTTCTCCTGTAGCTGTCCGCGCAGTGCTTCGCGCGCTCAAGCCGGAAGACAAAGCAGTCGTTTGCTCCGCGACGAGCTGCCTTGAGGTTTCGACCTTCATGTATCCATATACCGCATGGAACGACAGTTTCATACACAACGCGTTCGAAAACGCGGGCGCGACCATGTCCGGTGTCGAAACTGCCTACAAAGCCATGAAAAAACGCGGAAAACTCGATGACACATGGAAATTCATCGCCTTCGGTGGAGACGGCGGTACATACGATATAGGATTCCAGTCGCTCTCCGGCGCCATGGAGCGCGGTCACGACATGGTATACGTCTGCTACGACAACGAAGCGTACATGAACACCGGTATCCAGAGATCCTCGTCCACACCGCATTACGCCGATACGACCACTACTCCTGCGGGAACAGTGATCCCCGGCAAGCTGCAGCAGAAGAAGGATCTCACCAAGATCATGGCAGCACACAATATACCCTACGTCGCGCAGACCACATATATCGGAAATTTCAGCGACATAGGCACCAAGGCCGAAAAAGCCATCTATACACCGGGACCCGCGTTCCTGAACGTGCTTGCGCCCTGCCCGAGAGGCTGGCGTTATCCGGGCGAGAAACTGATGGAGGTCACAAAGGCAGCGGTCGAAACCTGCGTATGGCCTTTGTTCGAGGTCGAAGACGGCAAATACACAGTTAACTACATCCCCAAGAACAAAAAACCTGTCGAGGAATACCTGAAGCTTCAGGGAAGATTCAAGCACCTGTTCCAGCCCGAGAACCAGTACATGATCGAGCAGATCCAGCAGGAGATCGACAGAAAATGGGAAGATCTTCTGAATCTTGCCGAATAACACAAGCGATACCCGCTTACAAAGACAGCCGCCGGCTTGCGCCGGCGGCTGTTTGATTTCCACAAACCATCAATTCAAATCAGAGCAATAATCATCCGAGAAGCGCAATCGCGATCAAATGCACCAGGAATGCCATCACCCAGGCAACTGCGCACTGGAATACCACGAGTCCGGCGGCCCATTTGGCACCGAGTTCCCGCTTGACAGACGCGACAGCGGCGATGCACGGAGTGTAAAGCAGACAGAATACCATAAGCGCGAGCCCTGCCGACGGCACCAGAGCCGCCGCCATTCCGGCAGCTCCCCCGTAAACCACCGAAAGCACCGAAACGACACTCTCCTTCGCCATGAAACCTGCGATGAGTGCTGTTGCTATCTGCCATGTCCCGAGTCCGAGCGGCGCGAGGACCGGGGCAATCATGCCCGCAATGACCGCGAGGATGCTTTGTTGTGACGATTCGACCATGTTCAGCCTGAAATCGAACGTCTTGAGGAACCATATTATCAGTGTTCCAATAAAGATCACCGTAAAAGCGCGGCGCAGAAAATCCCATGCTTTGTCCCACATGAGCCGGAGCACGTTTTTCGGACCGGGCATGCGGTAGTTCGGGAGTTCCATGACGAACGGGACGGCTTCGCCCTTGAATATAGAATTCTTGAAAAGAAGCGCCATGATTATTCCGGTGAGTATCCCGAAGAAATACAGTCCTATCATCACCCATCCGCCTTTTCCAGGGAAGAATGCTGACGCGAGGAACGCGTAGATCGGGACTTTCGCCGAACAGCTCATGAACGGCGTGAGTATTATCGTGAGTTTCCTGTCCCGCTCGGATGGCAGCGTCCTGGTCGCCATCACAGCAGGAACAGTACACCCGAAGCCCATAAGCATCGGGACGATGCTTCTCCCGGACAGACCAATCTTCCTGAGCAGCTTGTCCATTACGAATGCGACGCGCGCCATGTATCCGCTGTCTTCGAGTATGGACAGGAAGAAAAACAGCACTACTATGACCGGCACGAAACTTATCACACTGCCGACTCCCTCGAAAACGCCTTCCAGCACGAGCGACTGCACTGCGTCATTCACTCCGGCGGAAACCATGGCGTTTTCAACAACGACCCGCAGCGCGTCGACACCTCCCGCGACGAGATCCTGGAGCCACGCACCGATGACGTTGAAAGTCAGAAGGAATATCAAGGCCATGACTCCGATGAAAATCGGGATCGCCGTGAATTTTCCGGTAAGAGACTTGTCGAGTTTTTTACTCCTTACCTGCTCTTTGCTTTCGTGAGGTTTGACCACTGTCTCCGCGCAAAGCTTCTCTATGAACAGGAACCTCATGTCCGCCATCGCGGCCGCTCTGTCAAGACCTCTCTCATCTTCCATCTGGACGATGAGATGCTCGATCGCCTCGCGCTCGTTTTCCGTTAGGCCGAGCGCGTCCATCATGCCTGTATCGCCTTCCACGATCTTTCCGACGGCAAATCTCGCAGGTATACCCGTGCTTTCCGCATGGTCCTCGATAAGATGCATTATGCCGTGAAGGCATCTGTGCACCGCTCCGCCGTTCGCGTCCTTTTCGCAGAAATCTTTTCTGCCCGGACGTTCCTGATATCTCGCGATATGGATCGCATGGTCAATGAGTTCTTCGATACCCTGACCTTTGATTGCCGAGATCGGAACCACCGGCATACCGAGAATGTGTTCCATCTCGTTGATCCTTATCGATCCGCCGTTTCCTTCAAGCTCGTCCATCATGTTGAGCGCGAGAACCATCGGCACGTCGAGCTCCATGAGCTGCATAGTAAGATAAAGATTCCTCTGGATATTCGTCGCGTCCACGATATTTATGATCGCGGTCGGCTTCTCATCCAGGATGAATCTGCGCGATACCATTTCTTCGCTGCTGTATGGGGAAAGTGAGTAAATTCCCGGAAGATCGACTACATCCGTGTCAGGATGCCCCTTGATGCTGCCACTTTTGCGGTCCACCGTAACTCCGGGGAAATTTCCGACGTGCTGGTTGGATCCGGTCAGGCGGTTAAACAAAGTCGTCTTGCCGCTGTTCTGGTTTCCCGCCAGCGCGAACGTGAGCGTGCCCGTCAGAGGCCTGCTGTGCGCTTCCTTATATCCCGGCTCATTTGTGACCTCGCCGTGTCCGGGGTGCGGGGCTTCCTTCAGCGGCGCGAAGCCGGACATGCCGCGCCTGACCGCCTGCTCGATCGTCCCCTCATCCGTTTTTTCGATTTCTATCTGAGCGGCTTCCGCATTTCTCAGGGTAAGCTCATACCCGTGGATCCTGAACTCTGTCGGGTCTCCCATCGGAGCCGTTTTTATCATAGTTACAGCGGCGCCGGGTATCATTCCCATATCAAGGAAATGCTGCCTGAGCGCACCGCTTCCGCCGACGGCCTTGATGACCGCGGTCTCGTTCTGCGTCAATTCATTAAGAAACATACTGATCCTTGTCCCGGTAACATATATCAGCTAAACTTTGACTGCCTGCGCGCTTAAGTTCCCTATTCAAAAGCGCACGTTTTCATATCCGGATGTATCCGGAATTGCCTGTAAGGCAAGGCACCCTGCTCCCTATCCAGCCTGGTGTCTAATTTATAATTATACAATTGACAGTCTTTTCGCTCAAGACATTTCGCAAACAATTGCTAACATGCGTTAATTAACACAAGTCAATTTTCTTAATATTTCTTAAGCAATTTCTTAAGAAATACTTGTAAATCGCCTCCGATGTGCTAAAATAATAGAACCAACATATATTGTTATCAACGCGAAATGAGTTTCGCTCACCGCATAAACTGCGGATACAGAAAGGAAAATCGGGATGGATAGACATCGGAACTTCAGCGGTCATAATAACAGCAGTCTTGCTGTCAGGATCGTTCTTATAGCGATAATCGCCGCGTTTATTACTATCGCTGGACTCACGGCGCAGATCGGGCTTGCCGGACAGCATGGCGCAGCTTGCTTTGTTTACGCGGAAACATCTTACGACCCCGCAGCAGAACCGGTCGATCCCTTCACTGCCAGCCCGCTGACGACGAATATCACATGTGTCAAGAAGACGCTCAGTATTGACAATCTCGG
>JAFOKI010000239.1 GCA_017419895.1 Eubacterium sp.
CCTCGACCCGGCGCTCATAGCAAACCCGGCTATTTCGTCGGTGTCAGACGCGGTTGCTTTGTCGATATATTTCGCGATGGCGATCATGATACTGCACATAACCTGACGGCTCTGCGCGGCTTGATGAAGTACCGGTACAAAGCCCGGTTGAGTGCAGAGATAAGGAGTGATTCCAATGGACAATAGATTCGGCGGTGGTTTCAATTTCAACAAAAAGAAGAAAGATGAAACCGAAGAAGAACGTTTTGCGCGCAATTGGCGGACGTTCGTGATACTTGCGGTCTCCGCTTGGGCGATATATGAGTTTGTGATCAAACCGATGATCGCGTGACAGTTATGGGCCTGATAAAGAAAGAAATACATCCGATAGACAAAGATTACGTAAGGCGGCTCCTTCCGGAGCGTGGGAGAGATTCCCATAAAGGCGATTTCGGAAGGATACTGATCGTTGCAGGAGGCGCAGGCATGACCGGTGCGGCGATCCTTGCAGCGAAAGGCGCGCTCAGGAGCGGCAGCGGTCTTGTCTATGTCTGTATACCGGAAGAGTATGCGGATGTTCTCAGAATCGCCGTACCGGAAGCGATCGTCGTCAAATGGGGGGACGCGCTTGCTGTCCTTGACGGCAGCGTAGCGGTGAAAGGTATTACACCGGACCGGTACGATGCTGTCTGCTTCGGCCCCGGCATGGGGAAGTCAGCAGGATCCAGAACTCAGCTCAGAGCGATACTGAGAGTTTCGGACGCTCCCCTTATAATCGATGCCGACGGGCTCAATCTTATCTCGGAAAACAAGGATATCAAGGATCTTGTGCTTGGGTATAAAGGCGATATCGCTGTAACGCCGCACTACGGTGAAGCTATGAGACTCGTATCCGGATCAAAACCTGCCGGCAGGGAAGAAATGGCAAGGATGCTTTCGTACGGATACGACTGCACGGCGGTTCTTAAGGGAAGTGGAACACTGGTGTTTTCCCGTGATGACGAGTTTTGGATTAACACGACTGGAAATCCCGGGATGGCAGCCGCGGGATCCGGGGACGTGCTTTCCGGGATCATGACATCACTTGCAGGCCAGGGCTTACAGGTTCCGGATGCTGCAAGGACAGCCGTATATATCCACGGACTTGCGGGTGACATGGCCGCTTCCGAAAAGGGCGAGTACGGCATGACCGCATCCGACATAGCAGAATACACAGCATATGCAATAAAAGAAATCGTTGGCCGGTAATGCCGCGGCCGCGCGGCTTTGTAAAATTGTAAACGTTATCGTTATCAGTTAGATCGTTTTTGATACAGTGAGGAAAAACTATGGAAAGGAAAAGCAGAGAATACTATGAGAAGATCGCGTCAAAGGTACGCTGCGACGTGATAAAGGCGGTATATGCGGCAGGATCCGGCCATCCGGGCGGTTCTCTCTCGTGTGCCGATATCGTTACGGCACTGTATTTCGGTGAGATGAACATAGACCCGGAAAATCCCAAAATGGAAGGCCGTGATAAATTTGTGCTTTCGAAAGGTCACGCTGCTCCCGTTATGTATGCGGCTCTCGGTGAAAGAGGCTTTTATCCGGTCTCGGAAATGATGTCACTCAGAAAGCTGGGCAGCAAGTTCCAGGGACATGCGAACATGCATTATGTACCGGGCGTCGAAATGTCGACCGGTTCACTCGGACAGGGATTCTCTGTGAGCGTAGGCATGGCGATAGCCGGAAAACTGGATGCAAGTCCGGGAAGAGTATACGCGCTTCTCGGAGACGGGGAGCTCCAGGAGGGTATAGTATGGGAAGCTGCAATGGCGGCTGCTCAGTATAAACTGGATAATCTTACTGCTTTCGTAGACTGGAACGGACTCCAGATAGACGGCGCAAACGACAGCGTTATGAAAGTCGCGCCGGTAGACGAAAAATTCGCGGCGTTCGGATGGAATGTCATTATGATCGACGGTCATGACATGGATCAGATCTTTGATGCAATCGACAAAGCAAAGGCTGAAAAAGGCAGGCCGACGGTAGTGGTAGCGAAGACCGTAAAAGGAAAAGGCGTAAGCTTCATGGAAAACAATGCCGGCTGGCATGGCAAGGCACCTACGGAAGATGAAGCAAAACAGGCGGTCGAGGAACTCGGAGGTGAATGGTAATGGCGGTTAAAGTTGCAACAAGAATATCATATGGTGAATTTCTGGTAGAAGAAGGCGCTAGGAACCCGAATCTCGTGGTACTCGACGCGGACCTCGCAAAATCCACCAAGACAGCCGACTTTGCTAAAGCGTACCCCGACAGATTCTTTGACATGGGTATCGCAGAGCAGAACCTGATGGGAGTAGCCGCCGGTATCGCGCTTTCCGGAAAGACGGTATGCGCGTCAACATTCGCGATGTTCGCTTCCGGAAGAGCCTTTGAAATAATCAGAAACTCGATAGGCTACACGCATGCAAACGTAAAAGTCTGCGCGACGCACGCGGGAATCACCGTTGGTGAAGACGGCGCAAGCCATCAGACTTTCGAGGATCTCGCTCTCATGAGAACGATCCCCGGAATGACGGTCCTCAATCCGTCAGACGACGCAAGCGCGAAGATCCTTCTCAAGCAGG
>JAFOKI010000240.1 GCA_017419895.1 Eubacterium sp.
ATGAGACCGGATACCAGCGGATACAGAAAAGCCCACATCGGTCCCAGAATGGTCTGTTTGTACCGAATGGTGAAGCTTTTTTTGGTCATAAGCATGATAAGGTCGCGGTATTCCCAAACCTCTTTCAGGTTGAGATCGAACCGCTTGCGTTCCGGCGTTATTCTGACATGTATGTCTTTATCTGTTTTCAAAGTTTCTCCTTCGGAAATGATACGACCTTGCGGTCTCCGAGTCTGAACCTTATTATTTTATCTTTATCCGCGCCTGATTCCATCAGGACCGCCGACTGGAGCAGGTACCCCCTGTCAAAGGTCACCGCAATGGGCACAGTGCTTTCACTTGATGAAGTTGAACCGGTCATATGCCCTGCTCCTTATAGTCTTTCCGCCCCAATCCTCGTACGCCACGCGCTGGACATCATGGAAACCGTCCGCGGCAAACATCTCCTCCGGAATAGCCGGTCTCACAAGCTCTGCTTTTTTATTCAGTTTATCGAAATACTCTTCCGCGAAAGCAAGCGTTCGCTCCGCAACGAGTTTGAATTCTTCAAGTTCTTCCGGCGTGCGCCTTTCTTCCGCGAAAACCGGCTCGCCTTCCTCGGATATCATGGTCATCGACGGCTCCGGCGAGCAGTAATACGACTCAAGCTCGACATAGTTCCGCATCAAGGTGTCGTTCTCGCCTCTGAGGTACCAGTCAAATTTGTACTTGGCAGCTTCAGTCTCGTTTCTTGTCCCAAAGAAAACGCCTTTCAATTCATACGGCATCCATAGAAGCTGCTTGTAAGTGGTTCCGGAGGAAATGAAATCCGTAACCAGATATTTCCCGCCTTCTTTCATCCCGAGTCCGGCGGCATATTTCAGATAACCTGTTCTGGCCATTTCTGCCCGCCTGCTCCGCTCGGCGCTTTGTTTCCTGATGAAAGAAGCCGTCAGCTCATCCTCTTCCATGGGAATGATATTTTCACCTTTTATGTCGAATATCTTCTCGAGCATTTCATCGGCAGCCAGGCCGAACTGTTTTCCAAGATCGACAGCCCTTTCGATCTGCTCATCCATGTCCTCGACGGTATGGAAGCTCGCTTTCCGGCTCGAATAGAAATAGTATGCCGGAGGAAGCTCCATGTGCTCAGCCACATGCCTGTAGACCAGATAAGGAAGATATCCGTCTCTGGCAAAGAACAGGACTCCGTCGTAGTCAGGCTCCTCATGCAGGAGAGACACTATCCACGTTATAAACCCTGACGTGAGCGGCCCGACCACGCTGTCCGCATAGCGAACGAGCCTGTCGCGCATGCCGAGTTCCATCATGTCTGGGGTCCGGAAAGGATCGGCGAAAGCCTTTGAGACAGCAAGCCCCACAAGAGATTTCTCGCTGAATCCGGAAGCTTTGTAGACGGAAACGTCCCAGCCGTGAGTCATTGCGGTTTCGATCGCCGCCGGAATATGCACAGCGTCCATGCCTGCAGCCTTTGCCGCGTCTTTGTCGGCCGTACGGTTGTCTCCGATGTGGAGGATCGCCGGCTCGTTTCCCTCTGCGATTCCGGATCCGCTGACAAAGTCCTCAGCAAACTGTCTGACTTCGTCGAAAAGTCCCGACATCTTGTTCTTTTTATAATCGCACGAAACGAATACCGCTTCGTATCCGGTTATCCCGGTGTCGTCCAGAAGCTCTCTCATCAAAGCCTCCGGATAGTACATGTCGCTTGTCAGGACAACTGTCTTTCCTTTCCCGCGGGCGTATTCAATAAGGCCGGCCACGGGTCCCCTGACCTTGAGCACGGTTTTTTCCGTTTCAAATTCGAACTCCCTGAGCCTGTCAGCCTCCGCCTTGTCAAGACCGAGGCGCCTTCCGAGCTCTTCATATATTTCAAATATGTCCGGATTCACGAGGCTGAGCTCCGCGGCAACTCTGTCGTGCGCGAAGCCTTCCGGCACTCCGCCCCCCTGCTCCATCATGACAAAAACGTCCGACGGCGCCGGGAGGCTCCTGTGAAGCACGGTGTCGAATATGTCGAACGATATGACATCGGCCTTTTCGATCGCTTCTTTTACCCTGCCTTCGAAACCCTCATCGAAATCGCTGCTTCTGAGCTCCTCCGGCACTATAGGCGCGAGGCAGTCGTAAAGTATCGGAACGGCGCGGTAAGTGTCGATCCCGTAATACCTCGGCACTATGCACTCGTTCACGAGGCCCGTACCGATATATAGGATCTTTTTCCCCGGAAGCATGTCCTTCAGTTTGCGGAAAGACAGATCTTCCCCTTCTCTTTTTATGATGCAGCTGTCATCCGTTCCGACGCCCGCAAAATCCGCGACTGCTTTTCTCTGCGGCTCCTCGGGATATGATTTTCTCATACTGAAGAAGACGTCCTTCTTCGCTTCCCTGAGATCGCGGTAAAGCTTCTCGAATCTCGGCCTGGCAATGAATCTGTCTCCGCCGGCCGGCGGGAAGAAGAACGTGTCCATTACCTCAAAACAGACCGCGTCATAAGGCTTTGTCAGATCGAGCCACTGATCCTGTCTTAGACCGGTGCACTTGTCGATATCCCGGTGAACCTCGATCTCGTCGAGCCCGTACATGTCGAAAAGCTTTGTTCCGGAATCCTCACAAAGCCAGTGCACTTCACGGTACGCAGCCTCAGCGTACTTTACCCTCTCCGTCAGGATGATCATGTCGACA
>JAFOKI010000241.1 GCA_017419895.1 Eubacterium sp.
GCCATGATGGCTCCGGTACCGTAACCCATGAGTACGTAGTCCGAAATATATATGGGTATGAGTTTTCCGTTAACCGGATTCACTGCATATTTTCCGATAAACACACCTGTCTTTTCACGGGTCGTGGATGTACGTTCAATGTCGTTTACATGCATGACCTGCTCAACGTAAGCATTGACTGCTGCTTCTTCCGGAGTTCCCTTGACGAGT
This sequence comes from Eubacterium sp., assembly GCA_017419895.1. Taxonomy (GTDB): domain Bacteria; phylum Bacillota; class Clostridia; order Peptostreptococcales; family Anaerovoracaceae; genus Aminicella. The sequence continues at coordinate 211 of JAFOKI010000241.1, forward strand.
TCCGCTACGTACGGATGCTCGGGTGCCATTACCATGTATGTCGCACCGAACAAAGTATCCACACGGGTCGTGAATACTGTCAGTACTTTATCGGTTCCGTCAATCTTGAATTCGACGTTAGCGCCGATGGATTTTCCGATCCAGTTGCGCTGCATCACTTTTACTTTGTTCGGCCAACCCGGAAGATCGTCGAGATTGGAGAGAAGTCTCTCCGCGTAGTCCGTGATCTTGAAATACCACTGGCTGAGGTATTTCTTTGTTACCGGGGTCTTGCATCTTTCACATACGCCTTCGACAACCTGCTCGTTGGCAAGCACCGTCTGGCAGCTCGGGCACCAGTTAACCGGGTTTTCCTTTTTGTATGCGAGGCCTTTGTTATAGAACTGGATAAAGATCCACTGCATCCAGCGGTAATAATCCGGACTGCACGTAATGCATTCGCGGTCCCAGTCATAAGAAAGCCCGAGTTCCCTGAGCTGGACCTCCATCTCGTGAATGTTGTCCCAAGTCCATTTTGCCGGAGGCGTTCCATGCTTAATAGCAGCATTCTCTGCAGGCAGACCGAAAGAGTCAAAACCCATTGCGTTGAGTACGTTATACCCCTGCATCGTCTTGAAACGCGCGAGAACGTCACCTATGGAATAGTTTCTCACGTGTCCCATATGAAGCTTGCCCGAAGGATACGGGAACATCACAAGATCATAGTACTTTTCTTTTGAAGGATCCTCTGTGACCTTGAAGAGTTTATTATCTTCCCAGTACTTCTGCCATTTGGGCTCTATTGTTTTGAAATCGTATCTGTCTTGCATTTTGAACCTCACACTAAATCAGTCTTCTATTTTGTTGAAACCGACTGTCTCGCAGTCTGCCCATATCTTCTCAATGTTGTACTTATTTCTCATTGCCTCGGTGAAGACGTTAACGACGATATCACCGTAGTCGGAGAGTATCCATCCGGAACCGTTCTTTCCTTCGGTCCCTCTGGGAACGATACCATATTCCTCGAACTTGTCTTCCACCGCTTCAGAAAGCGCAATAGTCTGCCTTTCGGAACCGCCGGTCGCAACTACGAGATAATCTGTGAAACCGGACTTCTCAGCGACGTCGATTATGACTACATCGTCGCCTTTCTTGATATCCAGGGTTTCGGCGGCCATCACTGCCATTTCTCTGCTATCCATTTTCCCTCCATTTGCCGATCTTTCTGAGATCAGTTTATCAAAATACCCTTTTGCTTCTTTTGTGTCGCTATCGACCGGAAAACCCTTCTTTTCAACGATTTCCAGCGTTCTCTCGCACGAAAGCGCACATGCGGCGTCAAGATCTTTGAATGTAAGCTCCCTGACTTCTTCAACTCCCGGATAATCTCGCTGCGGTTCTATGGTATCAGCCATAAAAATAATTTTTTCCAGAAGCGACATTCCTGCCCGTCCGGTTGTGTGGTAGCTTACGGCGTTCAAAATGTCATCGTCTGTTATTCCGAGTTCATGCTTCATGTATTCCGCTGCGATTTTTCCGTGAGCCAGATTGTTCGAACCCAGATATTTGTCAGACAGTCCATATTCCCTTACGAGGTCATCGAGATCACGTTCTTTGAACATGTCGTGACAAAGCGCTGCAAGCGCAGCTTTGTTTCTGTCCGCTCCGTAGCGGTCTGCAAGCAGCACGGCTGTGTCGATCACGCCTTCAATATGCTTGAGTCGTCTCGTCGACAGATGTTCGGACTGATATTTCCGGACACGATCTTCGATTTTGTTTATATCACTTTTTTCCATATAATCCTTTTTCGATAATGTAGCGTTCGACTTCGTCCGGGACAAGTCCGGTCACCGGAAATCCGGCGGCAAGTCTCTCCCTTATCTCTGTGGACGATATCGGCAGCATTTCGTTGTTCAGCACGGTAACCTCTGTACCATACTTTTCCCTATAATATTCAAGTTTCTCTTCAAATTCGTATCTTGCGAAGCCGGGTCTCGGCGCCAGAGCGAAAGCGTATTTTTCAAGCAGTTCTTCACCGCGATACCATGATTCAAGCTGCAGGAATGTATCCGTTCCCATCAGAAAGTAGATTTTTCCGTACATACCTGTTTCGGCAAGCGAGTTAAGTGTGAATATCGTATATGATACTCCGTCGTTCCTGATCTCGATATCGGACACTTCGCATCCCTGACGACCCGAAACGGCAAGCCTGATCATCTCAATCCTGTCATTGTCAGGCGCGACTTTTCTTCCGATTTTGAACGGGCTTACCTTTGTCGGTATAAGAATCAGTTTGTCAAGCGCGAGCTCTCCCATCGCTGCGTCCACAATCGAAAGATGACCGTTGTGTACGGGATCGAATGAGCCTCCCAGGACTCCTGTTCGTATGTTTTGAGAGTCTGCTGCGATCTCGCTCATTTCAGACGCTGTCCTTCCCTATTCCACGACTGCTATCGAAAGCTCCGCCAGCTGAGCAGGATCCACCGTGTTCGGTGCGTCACTCACCAGGCACTGCGCGTTCTGGTTTTTCGGGAACGCCATGACTTCCCTGATGCTCGTTTCACCCGCGAGAAGCATTACCATTCTGTCAAGTCCATATGCAAGTCCGCCGTGAGGTGGCGCGCCATACTTGAATGCTTCCAGAAGGAATCCAAATTTGATCATGCTTTCTTCTTTTGTTATACCAAGCACGTCGAACATCTTCTGCTGAAGATCCCTGTCATGGATTCTTATGCTTCCTCCGCCCATTTCTACGCCGTTCAGAACTATATCATAAGCATCGGCGAGTACCGAAAGCGGGTCTGTATCAAGCATCGGGATATACTCTTCCTTTGGATGAGTGAACGGATGATGCATTGCCGAAAGCTCTCCGGTTTCAGGATCTTCCTCGAACATCGGGAAGTCTACCACCCAGAGGAGATTGAACTGTCTGTCATCGAGAAGTCCCATCTGTCCCGCGATGTGTCTTCTGAGGAATCCGAGCGTATCAAAGACTATCTTGCTCGTATCGGCAGCTATAAGAATGAGATCGTTTGCTTTTGCGCCGAAAACATCAGCGATGCTCGTAAGGTCTTCCTGTCCAAAGAACTTGTCAACGGATGACTTGAATGAACCGTCTGCTTCAACTCTTATCCACACGAGTCCTTTCGCTCCGTAGTGCTTTGCTGACTCGATAAGCTTATCGATCTTTTTTCTGCTGTATTCGGGTGATCCTCCGTCAATGCAGATTCCACGAACGTCGCCGCCTGAAGCAAGCGCATTCGCAAACACCTGGAATTCCGTGTTTTTGACACATTCAACATCATTCAGTTTCTTGAGTTCGAATCCGAATCTCGTGTCCGGCTTGTCTGAGCCGTATCTTTCCATTGCTTCTTTGAATGTCAGTCTTGGAAGCGGAAGCTTTACATCAACGTCAAGGAGCTCCTTGAAGAGTCTCTTGAGGAAACCTTCCTGTACCGCGATTACGTCGTCGACATCAACGAAAGAAAGCTCCATGTCTATCTGAGTGAATTCCGGCTGTCTGTCGGCTCTCAGGTCCTCATCACGGAAGCATTTCGCGATTTGGAAATACCTGTCCGTCCCACCTACCATTAGAAGCTGTTTGAACAGCTGTGGGGACTGCGGAAGCGCATAGAATTTCCCGGCTCCCGTTCTGCTCGGAACGAGATAGTCACGCGCGCCTTCCGGTGTGGATCTGACCAGTACAGGAGTTTCGACTTCCGTAAATCCCTGCTCATCGAAATAGTCTCTCGCTATTTTGCAGATGCGGTGTCTGAATGTCAGGTTTCTCTGCATCTTGTTTTTGCGGAGATCGAGATCTTGGTCGAGGAGCTCAACGTTTTAAGCAAGGCGAAGACCACGCCGATGATCATCGCCGATGAGACGGACGCGCTTGAAGATACCCGTCTGCGTTACCGCTATCTCGATATCCGCGTCGGCGTGACCGAGCCGGGCGGGGAGCTCGTTCTCATGCACGGCTTCACGGTCTGCCGCCCGTCCTATTTCACGCGCAAGCCCCTCTTGCTTCGCGCCGTCGTTGAGGAATGCGCGCAGTTCCTCGCCAAGC
>JAFOKI010000242.1 GCA_017419895.1 Eubacterium sp.
ACGATCACGCATGTGACGTCGGAGTTTCTGTGGTTTGCTCCGGGTTTAGCTCTTTTGAGCCCGTCTTCCCATGCGGCCTTCTCGAATACATGATAAAGCTCTTCCGTCAGCCTTTCGGTTTCCCCGAAATATACGAATTCGAAACTGTCCTGTTCCGATATACGTGCCGCTTTTACGAGCAGGTACTGCTCATTGTGGAGGCTGAATGTGGCCTCTGCCGAAAACGGCTCGAGGGGATCGACCGTGTTTACGTTGTAATAAGCGTAGAATGCGGCGGTCAGTTTTTCCATGGCTTCACGCGTTCTGGCGGTGGAATTCGGCAATGCCGAAGGCTTTGTTGCCATGACAGCATTATCCGTAAGATCACTCATCGGCGGCCTCCGGCGCGGCATCCGTTTTTGCCTCAGGCTCAGCGGGTGCTGCGGATTTTCTTACCGAAAAGTCCGCATCCGGGATGCGTTCCTTGAGTTCTTCAATAACTGCTCTTCCTGCTTTTGCGCCGGGAAGCTGGATGACCGCGAGTTCCTTCTCGTCGTCGCCGATGACAAGGTTCTCGATCTGGAGTTCACCCTTGCCGCAGCACATTTTCATGGGAACTCCCATAATGCGGCGGAAGCAGCTCTTGATGTCTGAATACGGGATGTAATATTGCTTAAATCCGGACTTGAAAAAAAGGCATGTGTCACCGAGTCTTACGGAGCCTATCTGCCTTGAGCTGGAAAATTCACTTTTAAGAATGCCGGTATCTGCAATCGCAGTCTTGACCGGATTAAATCGCATGTTAACTGACCCCTTTGCCATTGATAAAATTCTACAAAGTATATTCTAACAAATTGTAGACAATAATCAACAATCTTTTAACAATTTGTATAATATAAGGAAGCACTTTTTTTCGAACAAAGCCCGCCAGCGCGCGGTTTTTGCGCAAAGGCGGGCTTTTGTATAGCTCGATAAGAAATCAGAAGCTGTTAAGATTTCTGATATTCGCTTCTTTTATATCTGCCAGCGTGCGGCAGCCGGTGATTCGCATCGTTTCCTTCAGATCGAAAGTGATGTGCTCGGCATAGACTTTAACACCTTCCTGTCCGCCGCCGTGAGCCGCGATCGCGAACGGTCTTCCGATAAGTACGGCGTCCGCTCCGAGGGCCAGGCACTTGAACACATCAGCTCCGGTCCTGATACCGCCGTCAACGAAGAGCTTGAGTCTGTCTCCAACACGCTCACGGATCTCTTTTATGACCGAGATTGTTGGAAGTGTATCCTGGATGATTCTTCCGCCGTGGGAGGAGATAACTATACCATACGCTCCTGCGTCGGCGCAGCGTTCAGCAGAGTCTGCGGTCATCACGCCTTTTACGATGAAGGGGATGCCCTGCGCAGCCTGAACGAATTCCGCGAGTTCTTCGGTGGATTTGGTATACGCAGCGGTCCCGTTGAGCCTGAGATTGACGAGAGCAGCTGAGTCGATGTCCATCGCGAACGCGGGAGTTTTTGCATCTACGACCGCAGAGATGCGGTCAAGGACTTTTTCTCTTTCCCATGGTTTGACGGTGGGGATGCCCAGTCCGCCTGATTCACGGACGACAGCCATCGCGTCGGGGAAATAAGTCGGGGATGGTCCGTCGCCGGTGAATGCGAGGATACCCGCGTCAAGCGCTCCGTAAACGACATATCTGGTGTACTGCTCTTCTGTCAGGTAGCCGTTGTAGTTCATGCCCATGCCGCCTATAGGAGCGACGAATACCGGAGCGGAGAATTTCCTGCCAAACAGCTCGACGCCCGTGTCGGCTTCGAAATCCTCGTGAACGGCATCCATCATGATCTTGATCTTGCTGAGATATTCTACGCAGTTGGTAAAAGCTGCGCCTGTGCCTATGCCGCCGACACCGGGAACTTTGCCTTTACAAGCGACCCCGTTACAGACGGGACATACCTTGCAGTTCGGTCCCATGATTTCAGCAGCGTTCTTCAATACTTCTTTGTAATCCATATTGATACCCCTTTCGTTATTATGCGGTTTACCCGCTTTCTGACATATTGCTGACGCCGATGCTGCCGGCGTACTCATATAATACCATGATTCATGGGTTTTGGCATCCCCGGCTGCAGCAAAGCCGCCCGCCGCTGCGCCTCACTTGCCAAAAAGCGCGGCCGCATATATAATGAAAAATACGCAATAATAGCGGAAAACTCCACTGTTAACGAAATCAAGGAGCGGAACCTATGAATGGTAAAAAAAGAAAAGTCCTGATGGTTGCTTTTGCGGTCATGACAGCTCTGCTGGTAATGACGGGATGCAGTAAGGCACAGCCGTCCGGCGAGGTCAATAAATTCGACAGCGACCAGAATATAATCATCACAGTCGGCGAAACGAGATTCGGTGCGAGTATTTGTGCTGACTACAGGAAAGACGGATCCAGCACCGGCGAGAATGCAGCTTATTACAAGATCAAAGACGGCGACAAAAATCTCAAGACACTTGTTATCAGTAAGTCGGATGATGCTGAGCTTGACTTCGAGAGCGCCGAGTTCATTGAGAAATACGAAAAGGGCCTCAAGGGGGCCACGAAGGTTGACAAGAAATCTGTCAAAGCAGAAGTCGTCGACTTCAGGGGCGGAAAAGCCATGAAATTCTATATGGTTCAAGCGGACTCAGACGTAGCGCTCGAGAGTGCCGGACTTTCGTTCAATAACAATGGAAAGAATTACACGCTGGTCATCTACAGTCAGGTCGGGGATCCGACAGCGGAACTTGACGCTGTCGCGGCTTCACTTGATTATTGACGGAGGAACGATATGGATATCACCACGATGTTCAAAGCAAAATCTGCGTGGGCTAAGTTCCAGCAGACACATCCCAAGTTTCCTTTGTTCCTGGAAGCGGTCAAGAACAAAGGCTTTTCGGAAGGCACTGAGATCGCGATAGCGGTCAGACATCCCGACGGCACTGAGCAAAAAGCCGGTATACTCGTCAGGGCTTCAGATATCGAACTTCTTAACATGCTGATGAAATAACGATAACAAAGGCGCC
>JAFOKI010000243.1 GCA_017419895.1 Eubacterium sp.
ATCTGCGCCGAGAGCGATGAACTCTGCTCCCGACTCAAGCCTGTATACGTCAAAATGAAAGAGAGGGATACGTCCGGAAACGTATTCCTTGACAATATTGAAAGTCGGGCTTATCACCTGTTCCTTTACTCCAAGCGCTTTTGCGAGAGCCTTCGTAAGGGTGGTTTTCCCTGTACCGAGGTCTCCGACAAGTCCGACGATATCGCCCGGCGCCAGCTTTTCCGCAAGCTCGGCGCCGAAGCGCTCCATTCCCTCTTCTCCGACAATGACGCGGGTATTCAAGCCTGCTTCTCCCCCGCGAGCCTCTTAATGGCTTCCGCGTATATTCTGATCATTTTGAGATAATGATCTATCCTCAAATATTCATTCTTCTGATGCATTGAGTCCGGTTCGCCCGGGAACTGTCCGCCGAACGCGACTATATTCGGGCACGCTCTAGCGAATGTACCGCCTCCTATGACGAGAGGCTCGGACTCGGTATCGCCTGTTTCCTGTCTGTAAACGTCGAGAAGCGTCGTTACAAGCTCGCCTTCTTTATCGAAATACACCGGCGCCTGATGGCTCGTTTTGACTATTCCGAGGCCGTTCCTGTCGAGCACGTCCGCAAGCGCGGAATATATATCGTCATCCGTGTACGTCACCGGATACCTGATGTCGCATGAAATGGAAACCGATTTTCCGTCGAATTTGACTACGCCGACATTGAATGTCAGACTGCCCGACTTATCGTCGCTGAAACCGATGCCAAGTCCCGCTCCATCATGCGCAAGCCCGATGCATGAATCATAAAACGATATAAAATCGGCTACGCTGTCCTCCGCGAACTCGAATTTATTAAGGAGCGAGAACAACACCGAAATCGCATTGATGCCCTTTTCCGGTGTCGAAGCATGCGCGGCTTTTCCGTTCACAGTCACTTCGAAAGATCTTCCGATCTTCTTGGTCTCGATCTTCGCGCCTGTCGCTTCCGCGGTTTCTCTCGCTGCTGCGGCTATGAAATCATAGTCCGACTGATTCTTCGAGTTCAACAAAGCCCTCGCGCGGCCCGGTACAGCGTTGCTTACCGTGCCGCCGGAAAGTCTCCTCAGCACGAGTCCTTCGCCTCCCTGCGGCGCGAGTTTTTTTGCTATGTCAAAATGCAGTATCCCTTTTTCACCGTAAATCACAGGAAAATCCGCGTCAGGAGTGAAACCGATATCGGGATTTCCGACATGCTCGAGATAATATGTCATGCCTGACCACCCGGTCTCCTCATCGAGGCCCATGATCAGACGGATCTTCCTTTCGGGTTCAAATCCCGACTCTTTCAGTGCGCGCATAGCGAAAAAAGCCGCGAGCAGCGGGCCTTTGTCGTCGGAAGTACCGCGGCCGTACATACGGCCGTCCACAATCTCCGCACCGTAAGGCTCATGCGACCAGCCTTCACCCTCCGGCACCACGTCAAGGTGCGCCATTATCCCGACAGTCTCGCTGCCGTCACCGAATTCTATGTGGCCGCCGTAATGATCTACATCCTTTACCGTGAAACCGGCTTCGCTCCCGATCTTAAGCATATACGCAAAAGCATCCTGCACACCCTGCCCGAACGGATAAACTTCCCCTTCTTGCGTGGTCACAGGATCCTCTTGTACGCTTTTGATGGAAATGAGCTCTCCGAGCACGGAAACGGCCTGCTCATCAAGTTCTTTGAGCTTTGTTTCCAGATCCATCTTTAGTTCCTTTTCGGTTTAAAACATCGGCATTCCGAAATTGATCGCTTCTACACCTTTTACCTCAGGAACTGCTTCCATGAGGATCTGCTCAACGATCATTTTGAGCGTCATCTGGGCGCCCGGGCAACCTACGCAGTGTCCCTGAAGGCGTACCTGAACTACGTTATCCTCTGTGATTCCGGCGAGCTCGAGATCTCCGCCGTCTCTCTGGAGAGCGGGTCTGATCGCCTCGAGGGCTTCCTGTACTCTTGCCTCAATATCCATTTTTATACCTCCATTATTCGCTTGTTGATACTTTTCATACCCACACATGCGGGCAGTCAAACGAAAAGCTATAGTATTATATCACGCTTTTTGCGATAGCGATACATGTTTTTACAATACATTGAACAGTGATCCTAAAGCCGTTAAATGCCCGAGCGAGCCGCTTGCGCCTCAGCTCAAACAGATCAGCTCGATCCGGTGCCTCCGTTTCTGAGTCCGCATAACAATTCAATCATGCTGTCCGGATCCGTGATCCTGTTGATCTCGCGCCTTACGCTTACAGCTCCGGGTACACCTTTCAGATACCAGCCCGTGATTGACCGCATCTCCCGGACAGCGGTGTATTCACCCTTAAGCTCCGTAAGTTCAGATAATTCCCTGAGAAGCATACCGATACGTTCATCGATGCTTGCCGGCCCCGGGCTCGGCTCGCCTTCCCACAAAGCTTTCAGATCCCTGAATATCCAGGGGTTCCCTCTCGCAGCCCTCGCGACCATGATGAAATCGCAGCCGGTTTCATCGAACATCCTTACAGCTGAGTCGACATCCACAACATCTCCGTTACCTATGACCGGTATTGAAACTGCCTGCCGGACGTCAGCTATGACCGACCAGTCGGCGCGGCCCGAGTAGTACTGTTCTCTCGTCCTTCCGTGGACCGCGACAGCCGCTACACCGCCTTCTTCAGCAGCGCGGGCGACCTCGACCGCGTTCCTGCTGTTCTCGGAGAATCCGGCGCGGATCTTGACCGTTACCGGTTTTCTGGCTGCTTCACTTACCGCGCCTACTATCTCGCGGACGAGCCCGGGGTCCTTCATGAGCGCTGAACCCTCACCGTTCTTTACTATCTTGGGAACGGGACAGCCCATGTTGATGTCTATCAAACTGTTGGTCCGCCCGCGAAGTTTCCTGGCCGCGATCGCCATTATATCCGGTTCGTGCCCGAATATCTGGATCGCGTAAGGACATTCATCCGGATACGAGTCGAGGAGCTTAGCTGTTTTTTTGTCATCGTAATAGAGAGCCTTGGCGCTCACCATTTCGGTATACGTAAGAGACGCTCCCGCATGCCTCGCAATGCGGCGAGCGGGAGCGTCGGTTATTCCTGCCATCGGCGCCAGAAAAAACGGATTCTCCGGCGTCAGATCACCGATGCTTTTAAGTTTTATTCTGTCTTTCAGAGGTTCTCTCATCGGTTTCCCAAACCGGCCTGCGCTCTCACGTGCGCTTGTGTACCGGCTTTGATATATTCTGTTTATCTCCTGCGGGCGCCTTTGTTCTTCTCGTAGAGCATCTGGAGACCTTCAAGCGTGAGCATTCTGTCAACCACGTCGATACAGTCAACACCGCTCTCGATCATTGTTGCCATACCGCCCGTAGCGATTACCTTTACCGGAGCGCCTGTCCCGTCGATCTCTTCGAGCTCTTTCTTCATCTTGTTGACTATGAATTCGATCATGCCCATGTGGCCGTAGATCAGTCCGGACTGCATGCCCTGGATCGTATTCTTGCAGATCGTGTGTCCGGGTTCTTCCAGTTCGACCTTAGGCAGCTGAGCTGTCATTGTGAACAGCACTTCCGAAGAAATCTTGATACCCGGGGCGATCGTACCGCCGACGAATTCGGCATTGCTCGTGACTGCATCGATTGTGGTAGCCGTACCTATGTCGATTATGATGAGCGGTCCGCCATACTTGTTGTAGGCTGCTACCGCGTCAACTATACGGTCGGCACCGAGCTGCTTGGGATTATCATA
>JAFOKI010000244.1 GCA_017419895.1 Eubacterium sp.
GCTCAAGGAATCCCGGAATTGCGGCGGCATCCTGATACCCTCTGACGTACATGCTGAGCTGCGCTTTGCGGTCACGCTTCAGCGTGCCGCTCTCCTCGAGGAATTTCGGCGCGATTATCAGGGCTTTTCCCATTCCTTCATATTTCTTCGCGAGGTCGAGCTCGTCGTTGTAGATCCAGGCGCGGTTCGCGAGTTTTCTCGCGATTACCGGGTTCTCTTTTTTGAGAAGGAGCGCGAAACGCCTGTCGCTTTTTGTCTCGCGGTAATAGTCCCTCGGACGTGTCAGGATCACGATCACTTTATCGCAGCCTTCTTCATATGCTTTTCTCAGCGGAATCGGGTCCGAAAGTCCGCCGTCGTAGTATTTGCCGCCGTGGAATTCATAGGCTTTGTTGACGACAGGAACACAGCACGAAGCCTTGAAAATACCGTAATCGTCCTGCGAAATATCCTTATGTCCGAAATATACCGGCTCCCCTGTCTCCGCATCAGTCGCGACGACCCTGAATTTGATCCCGGAGTTCATCATGGCATCGTAGTCCAATGGATCTTCACCATCCGAATTCGAAAGATCGCTGTAAATATAATCCAGGTTAATGAAACTCCTGTCCTTGATATAATTCTTAACACCCATATACTCCGGACGGAAGGCGTATCTCATATAATATCTGTAATTACGGCCTTCCTGCCCCGACATGTACGCCGCTATATTTGCGCTGCCGGCAGAAACACCGATACAGTAATCGACCTTGATCCCGTGGCGCAGCATGTAATCCATGACACCGGCGCCGTATACGCCTCTCATGCCTCCGCCCACATCTATCATTCCGAGCATTCAATTACCTCCTGTCGTCTATACGGCTTTCATCTCATCCTTCCGGCGCATCATGCCGGTCCCGCACAGGTCACATCCTGTTACCGTACAGTCTCTTTCTAAATTCTCTTACTGCTTCATTATACTCATATTTGTCCGTATCTGCGAGTGCTCTTACCATTCGCCCGACACCGAAAATCCTGTGTGCCCTGAAAGCGACCTCCAACGCATGCTTACGTTCTTCATAAAGAGTCTTAAGATCGTCCGTCATATCTTCTATGCCGTCCGTCAGTTCGTCTCTCAGATCCAGTGCGCCGGTCACAAAGTCTTCTTTCAGCTCGCGCGCAGTATCCTCAAGTTCCGCACGCGCAAGCTCCGCCTGAAGCTTCCTTTCTTCTATATTCTGCGCTATCTCTATCGAACCACCGCCGATAACGTCCGTGAGTCCGTTGCTGACCACGCGCATTTTCTCCCTGAGCTCGTCGAGCTCAGCCATCCGCTTGTTGAGTCCGTTCATTATCATTACAGATACAACAAAGTCAACAAAATACACCACGCACAGTATCAGAAGTACCCACTTCCCGGCTCTCCCGGGAATAATGTCTCCCGTAAAATGCTCAGTGATCGGATGGAATATCCGGATCGTCGCCATGATAGCAAGACCCCAGATCACACTGAACTCCAGACAGATATAGCCATGGAAATTCAGCGGTTTTCTTGAATAGTCCCACCATCTTGCATGGAATATCTTATCAAGCGCAAATCCACCGATAAGCTCAAGCAATGTCGCGAATATCATCCCCGCGAAGAAAAGCACCGGAGCGCTCGCTTCCTGCGCGCCGCGCAGATCTATTGAATTTCCAAGCGCGAGTATCCCTATTATTCCAAATCCGTATATCGGACACACCGGACCATTCAGGAATCCGCGGTTTACGATAAGTCCTTTCTCGACACCTTGATACGCAACTTCCACGCACCAGCCGAGAAACGAATAAATCACGAAAAACCATATGATCTGATATATCGTCATTCCGAAAATCATGCCTGTTCCTCCACCGTCCGATACGATTTTACCACAAAAAAGGCGGGTACAACCGCACCCGCCCCAAACATTTCGGTTTTAAGCCTTATTTAGCCGCAGCCGCAGCCTGCTGAGCAGCTACTTCAGCAGCGAAGTCTTCCTTCTTCTTCTCGATGCCTTCGCCGACTTCGAATCTGATGACCTTTGTAATCTTCAGACCTTTGTCAACAGTTCCAATATACTGGGCGACAGTCTGCTTGCCGTCTTCAGCTCTGACATATGTCTGATCGAGGAGGCAGATCTCCTTCAGCTGCTTGGAAACACGTCCTTCTACCAGACCCTTGAAGATCTTGTTTTCGGCGATCTCCATCTTAGCGGCGATAGCAAGGCCTGCGAGCTTAGATTTAGCTTCGTCTGACAGGAAGTTCGGCAGATAGTTGAAGTTGAATCCCTTGTCCGCTCTCTTCTCAGCCAGGATGGAAGTATCTTCTGCTCCCCATACGCCGGCAACAGCCTTGTCAAGAAGTCCGTTCAGGATCGGTTTCGGAAGTGTGAACGGATCGTTCAGCGCGCTTTCCAGTGTGATCTTCTTGATGTTGGCGAGTTCCTCTTCGGAGATCTCGTCTCTGCTCACATACTGCGGATTCATAGCGGCGACCTGCATCGCAATGTTCCTGAGAGCAGCTTTGTTCTCGTCAGTGTCAGCGCCGTCGGCAGCGATGATAACACCGATGTTTCCGCCGCCGTGGATGTATGTTGCCAGAACTTCTCCTGTAGCCTTATCGATTCTTCTTACTGACATGTTTTCACCGATTTTGGCGATGAGCGCTGTAAGAACGTCTCCGACTGTCGAATCTTCAAAAGGCATCGCCTTGAACGCGTCGATATCAGTGCTTTCCGCTTCCAGCGCCAGTTTAGCAAGACCGTCAACGAATCCGATGAACATATCGTTCTTGGCAACAAAGTCTGTTTCCGAGTTTACTTCAACGACTGCAGCGGTTTTTCCGTCTTCCGAAACAGCGATCTTGACAAGACCCATAGCCGCGATCCTTCCGGCCTTCTTAGCGGCTTTGGAGAGACCTTTTTCCTGCAGGATCACTACTGCCTTTTCCATGTCTCCGTCAGCCTCGACAAGAGCCTTCTTGCAGTCCATCATACCTGCGCTCGTCATATCACGCAGTTCTTTTACCATTTTTGCTGTAACAGCCATTATTCATTCTCCTATCTATATCAATCTTTTCTATTATTCAGCCGCTTCTTCAGCGATCTCTTCGATGCTCTTTTCTTCAGCTTCTTCAACTGCTGCTTCTGCCGGAGCATCCTCTCCCTCGTCAAAGCTTTCGCCCTGTTTTCCTTCGATAACGGCATCAGCCATTTTGCCTGCGATGAGTTTGACCGCTCTGATGGCGTCATCGTTTGCCGGGATAACGTAATCTACGTCATCCGGATCGCAGTTCGTGTCTACCATGCCTACGACAGGGATACCGAGAATGCGTGCTTCGTGGATCGCGATCTTTTCTTTCTTCGGGTCAACTACGAACATAGCTGCCGGCATGCCTCTCATCTCGCGGATTCCGCCGAGGTTCTTCTGAAGCTTGTCATGCTCAGCTCTGAGCTTGATGACTTCCTTCTTGGAGAGCTTGTCGAATGTTCCGTCTTCTTCCATCGTTTCGATGTCCTTGAGGCGTTTGATCCTGCTTGCGATCGTGTTGTGGTTGGTGAGCATTCCGCCGAGCCATCTCTCGCTTACGAAATACTGTCCGCAGCGCTTAGCTTCGTCTTCAACAGCGTGCTGAGCCTGTTTTTTTGTTCCTACGAACAGGATCGGTCTTCCGGACATGGAGACTTCTCTCATGAAGTCATATGCCTCGTCGATCTTCTTTACTGTCTTCTGGAGGTCGATGATATAGATCCCGTTTCTCTCCGTGAAGATGTACGGAGCCATCTTGGGGTTCCATCTTCTTGTCTGGTGTCCGAAATGAACTCCGGCTTCCAGAAGCTGTTTCATTGATACTACTGCCATTTGTTTTTCCTCCTGGTTTTACCCTCCACCCTGCCTTGCCGCATGAAAACCGTTATTGGCACCATCTGCGGATAGCCCGGGTGTGTGATTTTCCATGCCCGCATTTTGAGACCCGGGCCCGGTCTTTACAAAGCTTATTACCGTCCGTTACACGACAAAATACGCCGTTACAGACGAACATTAGAATTATATATTAATCTTTTAACCTTTGCAAGCATTTTTCATTACTATTTCAACGTTTTTTTGTCAGCCGCGCGGTATGGCGTGAAGATCTGTCCCCGGCACAGACAGAAGCCCGTTCAGGTATGCGTTGTATCTTTGTTTCAGTTTGATAAAGTTGTCTCTCCCAAGGTAAAGCTTTCGTCCTCCGAAGAATTCTACACAGTTGTCTTTCATCGATTTTATGCGGCTCAGATTCACCATACAGCATCTTACGCTCCGGCAAAACCGCTCGTCCAGGTAAGCTGCCAGTTCATCGATATTTCCGGTAAAAACATACTCATTTTCGTCATTGCCTACGATTATGACGATCTGCCTCCCCTTCTGAATAATCTGCTCGATGCTTCCTATCTCTATCATCCCGCTCATCCGTTTCGATACGAACGGCAGATATTCCGGCCTCATATTCCCCAAGCTTGTGTTTTCCATACTATCAACTCCTTTGTTACTTCAAATCGATCATCACAGACGGAGATCCGCTGCAAAGCATTGTCTCCGCAACCGGCCTTCTAAAATGCCCTGTGCCTTGATTTTATCGCTGTCAGGAGCTATTTACAGCACCTTGTATCCGACAGATTACGACAAATATAGAAATATCTGTATTTCCCCATTCGGAATTAGGTTTTTCTGCTTGTTAAAAGCCGCCGGAGAACCGTTGCAAAGCCGTTCTGACACCGTCTCACCGATTCGGATTATCCCATTTGCTCTGTAACGGTTGAAAGGGATAATGTTTTCAACATTCCAAAGGCGTCCCAACCGGCATTCGAACAGCCTGAACCAAGCCGCATCCTGAAACAATTGAAATCATTATCCCTCTTGTTCATATATCGTAGAAAGGGATAAACACCACAGCCAGACGCGTCATCCATTGCGGGTCGTGCCACTTGAAAACCAGACCGATTAGCCCAAATGTCCATTTTTTAAACAATCCCCAAAAAACAGCCACGCGTCAAACGCGTGGTTTTCATTTAACAAAAAAGTGCTGCGAATTGCTTATTCACAGCACTGATCATTTTCTTTAATGAAATACCGCAGCTTACGCCGTTTAGTACGATGTTTACGCTTCTTCCGCCGGAGCCTCAGCTTCCGGAGCAGCCTCTGCCTCAGGCTCTTCAGAAACC
>JAFOKI010000245.1 GCA_017419895.1 Eubacterium sp.
CGATCTATGCCGGGCTTGCGCTTTACGGTGTTCACTGGCTGTATGAGATCGGCAACGCAGTCATTGCACATGTGACCGGGTACCCGCTTTGGTCGGTAAGCAACGAGTCGACGACTTTTATACTGCTTATTGGTGTTTGCTGGGAGCTCTCGATGATGTTCTCACTCTCCGGGATCATTTCGTTCAAAATGCTGCCTGCTGACAGGAATACGCGGTACTTTGCGAAGAACGGCAAAAAAGGGATAAGCTGCAAGCTTGCAGGAGCACTCAGCATGGCGCTTCTGTTCGCGCTGGTCGAGTCGTTCCTCGCGGGGACTTCCAACCATTCTTTCATCTGGGTCTACAAATGGTGGGGCGTGCTTCCGGTTTTCGTGACCACATACATTCCGTTTTTCCTTGCCAGCAACTACGTGCCCGACATGGAACCCGCCAGGCGCAAAAAGTTCCTTATCACCGAGTGGGCGCTTGTCGCGGTCCTTCTGGTCGTGCTCATTCCGCTGGGCGTGATATAACAAAGCCGCTCCGCGTCCTGATCCAAACCGGCACGCCGCTCCGCGGCGCAGCGCAATCTGATTGAGTACGCCTTTGTTTGAGAGTGAACGATATGAAGAACCCCTGGGAAGAAATCCCGCTTGACGATTACGAGAAACACATGAGTCTGGATTCTGTCATGCAGCTACAGACCATGAATACAATAATGAAAGAACAGCTTGGCGCCTATCCGGTCCGGACTGCCATGATCCTTGGAGTTGCAGGGGGAAACGGACTCGGGCATGTCGACATCGGCAAGTACGATAAGGTTTACGGTGTCGACATAAACGAGGAATATCTGCATGCGGCAGCGGAGCGGTATGCTGAGCTTTCGGGTATTTTGCAATGCCTGAGAGTCGATCTGATGTCTGATTATGGGTCGCTCCCGCATGCCGGGCTTGTTATCGCGAACCTGCTTGTCGAGTACATTGGGTATGAGGCTTTTGGGAAAGTGATCGGTCAGGTCGATCCAGAGTATGTTTCCTGCGCGATCCAGATAAACAAAGGTGAGGGGACATGGGTCTCCGACTCGCCGTATCTGCATGTGTTTGATGGGCTGGATGCGGTCCATCATCAGATGGAAGAAAGCCATATCGTGACGGCACTTAAAAATACCGGGTATACCCCGGTATTAAGGCAGGAATATCCTCTGCCGAACGGTAAAAGTCTGCTCAGGCTTGATTTCAGGAAGGGCTGAGATCCGTTTGAACAGGCATCAACAAAGTCCCGTCATCAGTCTTTCGAAAGCCGCTCGAGAGCTTCGGCGGCTTTTTCGCTGCCCGCGGCTTGAGCGGCTTTGTACCACTCGAGGGCGGCATCGGATGTGCCATAACCGTTTTCGGTGCACCATCCTGTCATATACATTCCGTCGGCATCGCCGAGAAGTGCGGCTTTTCGGTAGCATTCGTATGCTTTTGCGGGATCTTCGGCTGTTCCCATGCCGGACTGATACATGAGGCCGAGATTGTAGATCGCGATGACGTTTCCGGTGTCCGCCAGAGTGCTCATCCATTTGAATGCGTCTTCAAGGCTGACCTCGGTGCCAATGCCGTTACGGTAGCAGCGGGTGAGCTGAGCCATGGCTTCTTCGTTTCCGGCTTCCGCCGCTTTTTTGTACCATTCAAAGGCTGCGGCCGGGTCAGGCTCAGTCCCTATGCCGTCTTCGTAGGCAAATCCAAGCGTGACCATGCCGGAGAGATCCCCGGCTTCCGCTGCTTTTTTGTACCATCCAAAAGCTTGGACGGGATCGGCTTCTGCTCCTGTCCCGAGCCGCAGGCAGTTGGCCGCGGCTGTCATGCAGCCGGTGTCGCCTGCCTCTGCTCCTTTCAGGAACCAGTAGAGCGCCTTCTCGGGATCTTTTTCGGTTCCCCAGCCGTTTTCGTAACAGCTCGCGAGAAGAAGCATGGCATCGGTGTTTCCTTCCCCGGCGGACGCGGTGAGCGGTTCTATGTCGACCGACTGCAGATTGTTTTCGAGAGATTCCCCGTACCGGAATGACTCTGACATCGCAGTCAGGTAATTATCGTAAGCGAGTTCGTGATTGCGTTTTGAGATCAATGCATTTCTTATGAGGAGCCCCGAAACGATGGCTATGATGACGGCCGCGGTGCTTCCGGCGATCAGCGCGGTGCGGCGGCGCCTTTGTTTCTCGCGGCCCACGAGGCGGTCAAAGCGCACATCGAGGAGTATCGCAAGAACGCGCAGGATGGCTTTGTTCCTGCCAAGTTCCTGAATGTTCGCGCCGAGCAGCATCCTGTCGTCAAGACTTCGCATGGCTTCGGGATAGCACTCGAGGTCGTGGTCGTCGCTCTCGGGCTCGCCTTCCACAACAAAGGGGATTATGCGGTCAGCTCTCCCTAGTTCGATAAAAGACTGAACTTCCTTATTGACCCATGACGAAGCCGCGCTCCTGGGCGAGCACACAACGATGAGATACTCGGAAGCCTCGAGTTCCCGGCTTAAAGAAGTATTGAGCTCGACGCCGGCAAGATCGGTCTGGTCGCGGAAAACCTTGAGTTTCCGGGCAGGCCGTTCACCGAGCATGTCTTTAGGGATACGGAATGTCTCGAGGCGCTTCTGGAGCCGTTTGGCCTCCGCCATGTCACGGTGGCTGTAGCTTATAAATGCATCATAAACAAAATCACTCATTGTGTTCCTCTTCCTGCTCCGGCATTACCTTAAGCACTTCAGCCAGGGTGATCACGCTCTCCCTGTCGTACTGTTTGTAGTCTGTATTATTTCCGGTAATTTCGCTGACGCGGGCCGACAAAGCATCGAGTTCTTCCCACGGCACAAGGCAGGCGTGGAGGCGCGCGTTCATATCCTTTGTAAGGGAGAATGGCGCGGAGCCATCGGTATCTTTTGCTTTGAGCCATCTCGCGGCGCGCTCTTCAAAAGCATCCCCGGCAAGAGGGGCAAAGCCCTGGACATAGTGGAAAGCGCACCAGCGTTCATGTTCGGATATCGCAAGATTTTCGAGCATCTCTTCATCAGGCGGCCAGCTGCCGTCCAGGATCTCTTTTGCTGTGCGTCCGGATGCTTTAAGATGGGCGGGATAGAAGTCGGCGTTCGCGCGGCTGCTGATACGGTCAAAGTAACCGCACGCTGCCCAGTCTTCAGCCGCTGTTGTATCCTTATTGCCGGTGTATATGTGGTGTACCTGCATC
>JAFOKI010000246.1 GCA_017419895.1 Eubacterium sp.
GGTTTATAATGCTCTGCACCGCAGGTGATGAAAATGTAAGTCTGGATTATGCTTTCGTTGATATCAACAATGACGGAACAGATGAACTTGTCGTGGGCGAAAGGTATTACTGGGACAAAGCGAGTAACCCGACAGTTTATGAGCTGAATGTGGCTGATATATATACGAAAGGGCAGGATGGACCGGTGCCGCTTTTGCAGGATTATCAAGATGGCTGGTATGTCAATATTCTGGAAAATGGCTGGCTGGAACTTCATCAGGGAAACGGCGGACCCACTGAGATCATATATCTGGCTCTTGAACCCGGTGCTGAAGAGCTTACAGTGACCGAGCGTTATGAGCCTGTACAGAGAGACCCGTGGACGAATGAACTCTATAAGATAGAGAATGGTGAGCATACCGGTACCGTGGATATGTCTGATCTGCTAAGACGGTATAACAATATGCAGATTGATTTCATGGAACTGTATAATGCGCATTATAAAAAAATCGATTAATTTTTGAAAAACTTAAATCCTAAAGCCGGATCATATCGTCTATATAGTGTAAGAGATGAGCAGAACGCTCTCAAATAGATCAAGCAAAAGAAAAGGAGACTGAAATGAATACTGACAAGACGAGAAAAAACAGGATCGCGACGATGCTCTTTGCAGTCATTGTGATGATCGCGATAATTCCATTCTTCTGTGCGCATGCCAGATCGCATGCGGCAGCTCACAATATTTCTGAACCAGAAACAATCTCGATAACCGAAAAAACGACTACTGTAACCGGGACCACGGTAATAGGGAATTTCAACGTTGACGATTTTGATTATTACAAGTTCACTACTCCGGACGTTGACGGCATCACATATACATTTACAAGCGTAAATGTTGAGAATAACAATCATACAGTCAGCTGCATCTTGTCGGACGAACAAGGTGAGGTAGTATATTCCGAGGAAAACGGAATCAACAGCAGCTGGGCATATGAATATGGTACCGCAAGCAGAAAATCCACATTTAAACTCAAAAAGAATTCTACATATTACATCAGTGTCCAGGCTTATCCGACGCAGGGTGAATTTGATTATAAGATGACTTTAAAATACAGTTACGATAAACCGGCGAAAGCTTCGATCAAAAGCAAAAAAGCCAAGAAGAAGGCGTTTACAGTAAAGATCGGCGCAGCTAAACTCGCTACGGGATACGAAATCGCTTACAGAGTAAAAGGCACTTCCAAGTGGAAAACCAAGAAAGTAAGTAAGAAAACAGTTACGATCAAAAAACTCAAGTCAAAGAAAACCTATCAGGTAAGAGTTCGCGCGATCAGAAAGGTTGCCGGCAAAACGCTGAAAGGAAAGTGGTCCAAAACCAAAACGATCAAGGTAAAATAAAAGGCTGAGGCATATATTTGGCCGGGCTGAATACAGTCCGGCTATTTCTTAACAAATATTTAGCACTCACATGGCGTGAGTGCTAACATTTTTCTTTACATTCGGATTTTTGGGGTATACAATAAGTATATAAAGAGAGCCATACATGGCCGGAGGCTTTGTAAAATCAACGTTCTCTTTAACGGAGGTAATGATATGGATTTTGAGAAATTCACACAGAATGCACAGCAGGCAGTGCTCGACTGCCAGAATATCGCCGTTGAAAACGGCCAGCAGGAGATCGAGATCGGTCACATACTGCTCGCGCTGATCAGACAGCGTGACGGACTCATCCCCAAATTGATAACGAATATTGGGGCAGACCCGAATAAGATCGATAATGAGATCTCAATAATACTGAACAGACTCCCCAAGGTTTCGGGGAATGCTTCGAATGTCTATCTCAGCAGACATGCAAACAAAGCTTTTCTGGATGCGGAGAATGAAGCCAGGAATTTCAAGGACGAGTATATCAGCGTGGAGCATCTGTTCCTTGCTTGTCTTGAAGTTAATTCTTCGCCTGCCGTCAAAGTGCTGATCGATCAGGGAGTTACGAGACAGGCGTTCCTGATGGCTTTGTCGAAAGTGAGAGGAAACCAGCGGATCACGACACAGAATCCGGAGGAGGGCTACGGCGCTCTTGAAAAATACGGAAGAGACCTTGTCGATATGGCAAGAGCCGGTAAACTCGACCCGGTAATTGGCAGAGACAGAGAAATAAGGCACGCGATCCAGATCCTTTCAAGAAGGACCAAGAACAATCCTGTCCTTATAGGCGAACCGGGCGTCGGCAAGACGGCTGTAGTTGAAGGTCTTGCGCTCAGGATCCTGAACGGAGACGTACCTGAAGGTCTTAAGGACAAGACGATATTCGCTCTTGATATGGGTTCACTTATAGCTGGCGCAAAGTTCAGGGGCGAGTTCGAGGAGCGACTGAAAGCCGTACTCAATGAGGTCGAGAAATCAGAAGGCAGGATCATACTTTTCATTGACGAGATCCACAATATAGTCGGAGCAGGAAGAACTGAAGGTTCCATGGACGCGGGCAATCTGCTTAAACCTAAACTCGCGAGAGGCGAGCTCAGATGCATCGGCGCGACCACGCTTGACGAATACCGGAAGTACATCGAAAAGGATGCCGCGCTCGAGAGAAGATTCCAGAAAGTCCTGATAGATCAGCCGTCGGTCGAGGATACGATCTCAATACTCAGAGGCCTCAAAGAACGATTTGAGATACATCACGGTGTAAGAATAACCGACAATGCATTGATAGCATGCGCCAAGCTGTCAGACAGATACATAAGCGACAGATTCCTTCCGGACAAAGCAATCGACCTGATGGATGAGGCTGCAGCCCGCATCAGGACAGAGATTGACAGCATGCCGAACGAACTGGATGAGCTCTCGAGAAGGATAATGCAGCTTGAGATAGAAAAACAGGCTTTGTCTAAAGAGGAAGATGAACACTCCAAACGGCGTCTCGAAGCTTTGGAAAAAGAACTCGCGCAGCTTAACGACGAGAACAGCAATATGCGCGCGCGCTGGGAAAGAGAAAAAGACGTCATCGCCAGGAGCAAGGACACGAAAAAAGCCATTGAAGACGCACGTCTGCAGATGGAAGACGCGCAGAGAAGATATGACCTCGAGACGGTTGCGAGACTTCAGTATGGCACTATCCCTGCACTTGAAAAGCAGCTTGCGGAAGAACAGAGCGTGATAGAAAGCGATTCGGGCGACAGACTCCTGAAGGAAATTGTGGACGTTGAAGAAGTTGCGGATGTGGTTTCGCAGTGGACCGGCATTCCGGTATCAAAACTTGTCGAATCCGAGAGGGAAAAACTTCTCGAGCTCCCGGCCATACTTCATAAGAGGGTGATTGGCCAGGACAAAGGTGTAAAAGACGTCGCTGATGCTATCCTGAGAGCAAGAGCCGGGCTTAAGGATATGAACAGACCTATTGGATCGTTCATATTCATGGGACCGACGGGAGTAGGCAAGACTGAGCTCGCGAAAGCTTTGTCGGAGGCTTTGTTCGATTCCGAGAAGAACCTTATACGTATCGACATGTCAGAATACATGGAGAAGCATTCAGTATCGAGACTTGTCGGAGCGCCTCCGGGATATGTCGGGTATGAGGAAGGCGGTCAGCTTACGGAGGCAGTCAGAAGACGTCCGTATAGCGTGATCCTTCTTGATGAGATCGAAAAGGCTCACCCTGATGTGTTCAACATCCTGCTCCAGCTTCTCGATGACGGAAGGCTTACGGATAACCAGGGAAGAACAGTTGACTTCAAGAACACCATTGTGATCATGACAAGCAATATCGGAAGCCAGGAGCTGACGGAGAACATCAAACAGGACGGCACGATCGATCCCGATGTGATCGAACGTGTGAAAAACATGCTTCACAGTTATTTCAAGCCGGAATTCATCAACAGGGTAGATGATGTTGTCGTATTCACACCGCTTACTGAAGATATGATCAGACAGATTATCGGACTCGAGATGAAGAGAATCGAGAAACTTCTGGTCGACAGAGAAATAAAACTCGTTCTGACTGATGACGCAAACAAGTATATCGCGGATCATTCTTACGACCCGTTATACGGTGCGAGACCTGTCAAACGATATCTACAGAAGAATATCGAGAACACACTCGCGTCCATGATAATCAGGGGCGAGGTCAAGGACGGTGATAC
>JAFOKI010000033.1 GCA_017419895.1 Eubacterium sp.
GTTGAAATTTCAACGGTTTTCGGATGGAGCGTACGAGGATCGAACTCGTGACCTCTTGACTGCCAGTCAAACGCGCTCCCAGCTGCGCTAACGCCCCATGTGTCTCTATTTTAGTGATTAGAGGCACTATTGTCAAGGTATTTTCGTGTCTATCCGGCTGTTTACCGGACCTGCTGCGCTGTCATCCTAATTGTCGGCCGGCTCAGGGTTTACTGGGCCTGCTCGGAAGCGAGCCTGATCGCCTTTGCGAGCTGGTCGCCGCAGGACGTGTTTCTGAACCCGCAGGTGTTTCCTTCAAGGATGTCTGCGATTTCGGATGCCTGGTGACCTTCCACGAGTTTCCCGATCGCTTTCAGGTTGCCGTTGCAGCCGCCTGTGAATACGACGTTTTTGAGAACGCCGTCATCGATCTCAAAATCTATGTACGCAGAACATGTGCCGTGTGTTGTGTAATGATATTTCATTTTTTCCTCCAAATATTTTCCAAATGTGCTCCCGCCTGACCGCGGAGCGGCTTTGCTGCCGCATCGATCAATACATCACGCTGAACGCGATCGATGTAATGACCATCGCAGCTATGATAACTATCGCTACTATCGCGATTACTCTTGCGCTTTTCTTTCTGTTCATTTCTCCACCTTTTCCATTATCCATCCGAGGATGTCCGCTTCGACTTTATCGTAGCCGAGTTCGTTTAAGATCTCGTGCCTGTAGCCCGAATAAAGCTTGATTGTGACATCTTCCATATCCGCTTTTATTAACTGCCAGCGTGCCGCTTCCACACCTTTCCCGTACGACCCGACCGGGTCTTCTTCCCCGGAAGTGAGCAGCACCGGGAGTTTCTTGGGAATGCGGCGTATATTCACATCGCTCTGACAAAGCTCGATTGACCTGAACATATTGTAGAACCCGTTGACCGTCAGTTTGAAGTTGACGAGCGGGTCATTGACATACGCATCGACGACTGCTTCGTCCCGGGTCAGCCAGTCGACCCTCGTCCTCGGATTCTCGATGCGTTCGTTGTATTTGCCCATCGAAATTCCGTAGAGGAGTTTGCTTTTGTGCCTCCATCCTCTGGTCTTCGCCAGCGTCCTGCAGACGCCCATCGCGAATTTCAGCCCGGAGACCGACTGCTTGCCGGTACTCATGAGCACTGCGCCGCTCACGTCTTTTCCGTACATCTCTATGTACTGCATCGCAAGGAACGAACCCATGCTGTATCCGAAGATGAAATACGGGATACCGGGATATTTTGACCGAGCAAGAAGATGGAGCTTCCGGATGTCCCCGATGAGGCATTCGTTTCCGTCTTCATCCGCAAAATAGCCGAGGTCGTCTTTGTCCGCGGCCGTGAGCCCGTGTCCCAGGAGGTCGCACCCCGTCACAACAAAGCCGTTCTCCGCCATGAACCTCGCGAACCTGTCATACCTGCCGATATACTCCTGCATTCCGTGAACTATCTGGAGCACACCGACCGGCGCGGCCATTGGCACCCATTCGATCGCATGCACACGGGATCTGCCGTCGGCCGACGAATAAGTGAATTCGTTTTTTTCCATTTACCCCTCCAATATTTCAGGTTTACTAAATCATTATATAACAAAGCTGCCCAAAAAAAGCAAAGAATACAAAATGTACGAAAATGAATACAAGTTTTCGGTTTTTCCTTATACCTTTTTTAGTATTTCTAATATATAATTTATATAGATATGCGCTTGTCGCAATAACAATCAGGGCTTGTGACATGCGCCTGATATTTGAGAGTTGTTTTCTTTGTAAATGAGGAGGAAATATATGAGAAGTTCAGTAACAACAGACGGCATCGATCGTTCGCCGCACAGGGGTCTTTACTATGCATCCGGCATTCTTCCCGAGGATCTCGGAAGAAAACCGATCATCGGTATCGTTAACACGGCAAATGAAACAATGCCCGGTCACAATCATCTTTCGCATCTCGCCCAGAATGTTCATGACGGAGTTCTGGAAGCAGGCGGTATCCCTGTAGAATTCCCGACGATCGCGATCTGCGACGGTATCGCGACAGGCCACTATGGAATGCATTATCCGCTCGCAAGCCGCGAACTCATCGCTGACTCAGTTGAATGTATGGCACAAGCGCACCAGTTTGACGCGCTCGTAATGGTAACCGCATGTGACAAGATCACACCGGCTATGCTGATGGCAGCTGCACGCCTTGATATTCCGGCACTTCTCGTAACAGGCGGCCCGATGCTCCAGGGAAAACACAACGGCAAAGGCGTTTGCTATGTTGATATCGTAGACTCACAGGGACTTCTGCAGCGCGGTCTTATCACTAAAGAAGAGATGACACAGATCGAGCTCGATTCACTCCCGACCTGCGGATCCTGCAACATGCTCGGAACAGCCAACACGATGCAGTACCTCACAGAGGCACTCGGAATGTGCCTGCCCGGAGCAGCTATCCCCGCGCCGATGAACCTCAAGACACTCGTTGCGAAGCGTTCCGGTATCAAGATCGTTGAACTTTGGAAGAAAGGCATCACGCCGTCCCAGATCATGAACCATACCGCTATCAAAAACGCGCTCGTAGTCGATATGGCTATCGGCGGATCGTCAAATACGATGCTCCACCTTCCTGCTATCGCGAACGAAGCAGGTGTCGAGTTCTCATTCGACGAAGTAGCAGAGATCGCTTCCAAGACACCGCATCTGGTCAAGCTCCAGCCGTCCGGCGTTCACTTTACAGATGACTTCTATTATGCAGGCGGAGTTACAGCCCTCATGAACCGTCTCGTGGAGTACGGAATGCTGGAAGACAACCTGACCGTTACCGGCCAGAACCTCTTCGAGAACGTTAAGTTTGCCAAGGTAGAAAACGACGAAGTCATCCGCACCAAAGAAAACGCTTATTCACAGACAGGAGCTCTCAAGATCCTCCACGGAAACCTCGCGGAAGACGGAGCTGTCTGCAAGATCGCAGGCGTTCTCCCCGAGATGCTCACACACAGAGGCCCGGCTCGTGTATTCGACCAGGAAGAGCCCGCTGTAAAGGCTATCTATGACGGAACAGTAAAAGCCGGCGACGTAGTAGTCGTTCGTTATGAAGGCCCCAAGGGCGGCCCGGGAATGCGCGAAATGCTCGCGTTCACAGGTGCTATGTACGGTATGGGACTCGCTGACAGCGTAGCTATCGTAACAGACGGACGTTTCTCCGGAGCTACACACGGTGCTGCTATCGGCCATGTTTCGCCGGAAGCTGCGGAAGGCGGCCTGCTCGCATTTGTTGAGGACGGCGACATCATCGATATCGACCTCCCGAACGGCCAGGTCAACCTCCTCGTCGACGAAGCAGTCATCGAAGAGCGCAAGAAGAACTGGAATCCGCCGACACCTGACGTCAAGAAGGGCAGCTACATCGACCGTTACGCAAGACAGGTAACATCCGCTATGAACGGCGCAATCTTCAAATAACAAAGCCGCTCCGCGCACAAACGACAATATGACAAGAGGCAGCGCCTGATGCGCTGCCTCTTTTATTTGCTTTGTTGTTATTCATTGTTACTCAGCCGGCTCGTCCGGCATTTCAGATTCATCCGCGGCATCTTGGCTATCCGGAAAATCCGGCTCGTCCGGCGCGCCGTGCTCTTCCGTCACCGTCGACAAAGCCGCAAGTCGTCCCACATTGTTGTTGGATCCGATGACCCACATGATATCACCTTTCTCAATCAGGAGATTCGCGTCGGGCATGGTTATCGCCATGCCTTCCTTCTCTATACCGAGTATGACGCACTCACGTTTTCCGAGTATGCCGCTGATCCTGATCGGCTTGCCCGCGTAAGGTTCACGGCCGGTGACTTTTATGGCTAGACACGCAAGGGCGTGCTCTGTATCGGGGTAGTCCGTCTCCATAAATTCCTTCAAAGTACGGATCGGATGTTTTTCGGTCGTCTTGATCGTCCGGTAGAAGGTCTCGAGCTTCTTTTTCTCGCCGACCACATAGGCTTTGTCGCCCCCGTCCAGGACCGCGTCGAAACGCGGCATGACTATCAGCCTGCCGTTCGCTTTCTTGATTTTTACCACATAGATATTCTGGTTTCTTCCCAGGTTTATGCTCTCAAGCTTACGGCCGGCGTAGGCCGATTCCGGTGAAATGACGAACGAGAATATACAGAAATCTTCGTCGAGCCACTGGTGTTTGTCTTCACCGCTTCTGTCGATCGTACGGTCATTGAGGTTCCTCAGGAACCTTGTCTCGAGCTGGAGATAATACGTCGAGATGAAATCCGACCGTCCGAGAAGCACCAGAAGCAATATGACCGTAATGAAGAATACGTAATTCGGGAGTCCGTAAAGCCTGGACATTGTAATATACACCGCGAACACGATGACCGCGATTTTGATCATGATAAGCATGACAAGCGGCGGGCGGTTGGCTTTTCTGGACATCCAGAGGTGCGTGAATGTCACGCTGTGGAAGTCGAGCAGAGGACCTGTGAATATGATCACTACCAGGAATACAAAGCCGATCCCGATGAGTTTCGCGTAATTTTCGGGGATGACTCCGGAGAGTGCCGGGTATATGAGCTCTGCCGCGGCTATGCCCGAAACGACCATTATCGATCCGTATATCAGTACTTTCCGGAAGAAAGCCTTTATTATGGTCTTCCA
>JAFOKI010000247.1 GCA_017419895.1 Eubacterium sp.
CAATGTTGAGATCAAAAACAGGATCGTGCAGCCGTCTATGGGTGGAACGTCACTCTTTGGATGGCTCGAGCCATGTCATTTCGACAAAGAAGCAGCGTATCACATCCTGAACAGGGCGCAGAATAATGTAGGTCTGGTCCTTCCGGGAATGCAGTGCGTACGCGACACCATGGGAAGACGCTGGCTGTATAAGAATAAGAAGATGTTCAAGGATCTTGAGAAATGGATGCCCGAGTTCCATCAGACAGGTTCCAAACTTTTCATTCAGCTTGCGGGCGGATTCGGACGTTCGATGGCTATCAACCAGATGATGGTCGACATGCTTGAAAAACCGGCATTCGGAAAGATTGCAAAACCGTTCCTCGATGTCGAATATGCCTGCGCGTCCGCTTCCGAGACACCAAACCGCTGGTATCCGTCGCTGAAATCCCGCCCGCTCACAGTAGATGAGATCCAGGAAATGGTTTACGCTTTCGGTATCACATCCAAAATGCTTCAGGATGCCGGTGTTGACGGTGTAGAGATCCACGCGGTGCATGAAGGATACCTCCTCGACCAGTTCACGATCGCGAACTGGAATTACCGTACAGACCAGTACGGCGGATCGTTCGAGAACCGCTATCGCTTCCCGGTCGAGATCGTTCAGGAAATCAAGAAACAGTGCGGAAACGACTTCCCGGTTTCGCTCAGATACTCTGTAGTTTCCAAAACAAAGGCTTTCGGCGAAGGTGCTGTACCGGGCGAAGAGTTCGAAGAGTTCGGCCGCGACATGGAAGAATCCGAAAAGGCGATCAAGTATCTCGAAGACGCGGGTTACGACATGTTCAACTGCGACAACGGAACATACGACGCATGGTACTGGGCTCACCCGCCTGTATATATGCCGCACAACTGCAATCTCGCGGAAGTTGAACACATCAAGAACTTCACAAGCAAACCGGTCGTCTGCGCGGGCAAGATGGAGCCTGAGGTCGCAGCGGTCGAGATCGCTGCAGGAAGACTCGATGCAGTCGGTATCGCGCGTCAGAACCTTGTAGACCCTGAATGGGTAAACAAAATCATGCAGGGAAGAGAAGACGAGATCAAACCTTGTATCAACTGCCACAACGCATGTTTCAGCTTCAGCAAATCCAAGAGCACGGCAAATACCCAGAGCCTTGACGATTCGCTCCACCTCGCGCGCTGCGCACTGACACCTCCGACGATGCAGCACAACAAGTACAAGATCGTTCCGACCAGAAAACCCAAGAAGGTCGCGATCATCGGCGGAGGAATCGGCGGTATGGAAGCGGCTCTCGTACTCAAGAAGAGAGGCCATGAGCCCGTCATCTTCGAGAAATCTGACAAACTCGGCGGAATGTATCTCTATGCTTCCGAGATGTCGTTCAAGGAAGCCGACAAGAAGCTCCTCAAGTGGTACTACAGAGAGCTCGAGAAGGCTAACATCGAAGTCCGTTACAATATGGAGATCAACGTGCCGAATTCGCTCAGAAGAGAATTCGACGAGGTCATCGTCAGCACTGGCGCAGTCCCCAAGACACTTCCGGTACCGGGCTTCAACAAGTGCATAACATTCAAACAGCTGCTTCTCAAGGAAGTGGACGCGGGCGACAGGATCGTGTTCTTCGGCGGCGGCCAGTCCTCCTGCGAAGCGGCTTACGAGATGGTTCTCCAGGGCAAACACCCGATCATAGTTGAATTCGCTGATGACCTGATCGTCACTCCGGGAACATGCCTCGCGAACAGCTCGTTCCTGAGAGATATGCTCAAGTATAAGGAAGTTCCTGTATATCTCGAACACACTATCACGGAAATCGGTGACGGTTACGTAATGGTCAAGGGTAAGGACGGAGAGCCGTTCAAGATCGAATGTGACAGCGTGGTCAGCGGCATAGGCTTCGTGCCCGCGCCGGTAGCACCGGACGACAAGAAAGTCAAACGCATCGGAACCTGCGAGAAGTGGGGCAACCTGCGTGACGTGGTCTGGAGCGCATGGGATGTCTGCATGAAGATCTGATAACGCTTCGTGACATCACGATTTAGCAGAGTTTATTCCCCGGGGCATTGGCCCCGGGGTTTTTTTGGTATCGACTAAGTCCGGCGGATATGATATAATACGGTTCGATGCGCCCCGGGAGGGGCTTTGTTTGTTGTCAGAATGACAAAGCCTGCCGCGGAAGCACATCGAGTATTACAGCAGACAGGAGATGGAGCAGCATGGAAAACAAAACAGTATGGGAAAAGTACACGAAGAAACAGGTAAAGGAATGTGATGCGTTTTGCAAAAACTACATTGATTTTCTTTCGAACGCGAAGACAGAGCGCGAATGTACCGATCTCATCGTGAAGGAATTGAAAGCGGCAGGATACCGTGACATCGATGAACTCATCGACAGTGGCGCAAAACTCAAGCCTGGCGACAAGGTTTACCGGGTAAATATGAAAAAGAGCGTGATAATGTTCAATATCGGAACAGATCCGATATCGGACGGAATGAATATACTTGGCGCGCATATTGACTCGCCGAGACTTGATATCAAGCAGAATCCTCTTTATCAGGATGGCGGATTCGCCTATCTCGACACGCATTACTACGGCGGGATCAAAAAATATCAGTGGGTAACGATCCCTCTGGCGATCCACGGGGTCTTTGTCAAAAAAGACGGGGAAGTAGTGCCTGTCGTGGTAGGGGAAGACCCTGCAGATCCGGTATTGTTCGTTTCGGATCTACTCGTGCATCTTTCACAGGAGCAGCTGGCCAAGAAAGGCGCAGTGGTCGTGGAAGGTGAGGCTCTCGATGTTATAGTCGGGAACAAGCCTATAGTCATTGACAAGAAATCTGCCAGGAAAGATAAGGACAGTGAATCCGCGAAAAATGCCGGTGAGGCAGTCAAGCAGGGTGTACTCGATGTTCTCAAGGAAAAATACGGCGTAGAGGAAGATGATTTCATCTCTGCCGAGCTCGAGGTGGTTCCCGCGGGAAGAGCCCGCGAAGCAGGCCTTGACCGCAGCATGATCCTCGCTTACGGCCACGACGACAAAGTCTGCGCCTATACGTCTTACCGCGCGATGATCGATGTTCCTTCGGTAAAGCGCACTGCCTGCTGCATTCTCGTTGACAAAGAAGAAATCGGAAGCTACGGCGCAACGGGTATGGAGTCCATGTTCTTTGAGAACACAGTAGCCGAACTTATCAGAATGCTGGATGAAAATAAGGACTAAGGAATTGGCTGCGACCTTC
>JAFOKI010000248.1 GCA_017419895.1 Eubacterium sp.
GGAATTTCAGGTTTTGTTAAGCAGCTAAGTAAAGATTGTGCTTCTCCATAGGCGTCAGGATACCGAGACCGCGTTGTGTGCGCCTGTTGTTGTAATAGCGAATATAGTTTTCAATCATAAGCTTTGAGCATGAGACATCCCATTTATGAATTGTTCAGCGTCGTGAGTTGACACGCCGTTCGACCACAAAAACTATAGGAAAAACATCAAGAACACATTTTTAGGTGGATTTATGTAAAAATCTTACAGGCCTGTGATCTCCTTACTTATCACGGCCTGTAAGCTTAGTGGGGGACATTGAACCTTATTATTTACCTGGTGCAGGTCGCGCCGCCATCTCTTGGCTCATCGGTGGTGGTAGGTTCATAGGCCGTGCCAGGAGTGAAGGGCGACGAGATGCCACCGGCGATCAATTTGAGTTCGACTTCATTGAGCTTTTTCATTCTGGCTATCTCCTACGCTATGTTTTTGTAGACAAACAAGGCGTATTTTGTTATCATAATCCAGCATAAAACAGTTTTTTGGCATACGATCCGTTGGAGGGCTGGATATGGCAGGGAAAACATTTGAATTGACGGAGGCTACTCTTTCCGTTATTGAAGAGATCGGCGGACATATGCCGGGGGGCTTGTTCATCTATAAAGCCGCCGAACCGGAGGAGCTGATCTACGCGAACAAGCCCGTGTTCGATATCTTCCGCTGTGCGAATCTGGACGAGTTCAAGGCACTGACAGGCTTCACCTTCAAGGGGATGGTACATCCGGATGATTACGACAGGATCAGCGTGTCCATCGCCCAGCAGATTGACTCCAGTGAGGATCACATGGACTATGCGGAATACCGCATCATCCGCAGGGATGGGAGGATCCGCTGGGTGGACGATTATGGTCACTACTGTGAGACAAAGGCCTATGGCGGCGTCTATGTGGTGTTTATTTCGGATATAACTGAAAAGCGAGAGCAGCGGGAGATGGACAAGGCTACCCGCGATGCCGTTATTTCCACACTGACCAACGCTTATAACACGGTATGGCTTATCAGCGATGTTGCAACAGAGAGAAGTACCCTGTACCATACCGATTTGGATGATGCTCATTCAGAGGCTATCCGCAACGCGCTGAGCCATGCCAAATATACGGATACCAAGACAGAGTATGTGGTCACGATGGTCGCCAAAGAGGACCAGGAAAGGATGCAGGAGCAGATCGGTCTTCCATATATCCTCAAACAGCTTGAAACGAAAGATCAGTTCTCTGTCAGCTTTATTCGGGAAATGGAGAGTGGCCCCAGGCATTATCGGATCGATATCGGGAAGGTTTTCATGCCCGGTGGGCGCATTGGCGTCACCATGGGCTTTAAGGACGTGGACGATGAGATTCGACAGGAACGCGCCATGCAGGAGGCGCTGGACGACGCCAGAAAGGCGGAGGCGGAATACCGGCAGGTCGCGGCGGAGCGGATAACCTACGAAAAAGTAGCAAAAGCGCTGGCTGACGACTATTTCAGCATTTATATCGTGGAGCCGGATACGGGAAAGTTCGTGGAGTACAGCGCGACCGGGGAATACAACTCCATGGGTGTGGAAAAGTCGGGAGAGGATTTCTTTACCCTGAGCAGGAAGAACATGGAGCGGCTCATCTACACGGAAGACAGAGAACGCTTCCTTGGCACATTCTACAAAGAAAAGGTCATGTCTATCCTGGAACGGGACGGCAGCTTTACCATGAAATACCGCCTTGTGGTAGGGGGAACACCGACCTGGGTCAGCATGAAGGCCACGCTCCTAGAGGACAAGGATGGGCGCTATCTCATCATCGGCACCAACAATATCGACGCCCAAATGAAGCGGGAGCTTGAATACCATCAGCGCGTAGCGGAGGCGCGGACAAACGCGCGTAATGATTTTCTTGCGAACATGTCACACGATATCCGGACGCCCATGAATGCAATTGTTGGATATACCAATATAGCCAAAAGCCGCAGGGAAGAGCCGGAGCTTGTTGCGGACGCGATTGAAAAAATCAGCTCCTCCAGTCACTTTCTGCTTTCGCTCATCAATGACATTCTGGATATTTCCAAGATTGAGAGCGGAAAGATGCAGTTAAACCTTGGCCCCTGCAATCTGGGTGACATTTTCCGCCGCATCGAGGATATCACGTCACTCCAAGCGAGGAATAAATCCCTGATCATTACCTACCGGCATGAAAGTGTCCGACATTTGCAGGTGAACGCGGATGAACTGCGCATTGAGCAGGTGTTGGTTAACATAATAAGCAATGCAATTAAGTATACGCCGTCGGGAAAGACGGTCGATCTGATTGTCGAGGAAGAACCGGCGTGCGGAAGAAACCGGTATCGCTATCGCTTCATCGTCAGGGATACCGGCATTGGCATCAGCGAGGATTATCTGCCGCACATCTTCGAGAGCTTTACCCGCGAGGAAAAGACGACAGTTAACCGCGTCCAGGGAACCGGTCTGGGGCTGGCTATCACAGCAAAGGTAGTAGAGCTGATGGGCGGCACGATTTCCGTGAAGAGTAAAGTGGGCGAAGGCTCGGAGTTTTCAGTTGAGCTGGAGCTGGAATCGTTGGAAAACGAGGAAGGCTCCGCAGAATCCGAGGATGATGAGATCAGCGTTTCCGGATACCGGCTGCTGCTGGTAGAGGATAACGAAATAAACGCGGAAATTGCATCCCTGATCCTCTCCGAATACGGAATTGAAGTCGAACGGGCTGAAAATGGGCAGATCGGCCTGGAGCAAGTCCGCAGGCACCCACAGGGGCATTATGACGCGGTATTGATGGACATCCAAATGCCGGTTATGAATGGCTATGAGGCTACAACGAAAATCCGGGCACTGGATGGAGCATATTATAAGAGTCTGCCCATTATTGCCATGAGCGCCAACGCTTATGACGAAGATGTAAAAGACTGTCTGAAAGCCGGAATGAATGCGCATATCGCGAAACCATTCAATCCGGATGATCTGATCAGACTGTTGAATAAACATCTCAAAGGAAAAGCTTGACTTGGAGAGAGTCGGAGCTTATGGTGACTGTGCATATATGATGCGTGCATTGATGAACTGCTCGAAAAAGTAAATAAGCATAATGCGGAGGCGGATCGTACCAGTGGAATCATCGTAGCCTGCGGCATGGCGAAATATGAAAATGATCCATGCGTAGTTTCTGTCTTCGAGCGTGCCGATAAGGAAATGTACAAAAACAAGAGCGCGCTGAAAAAGGGAAAAAGTTGGGAATGCCTGTGTAGCACAGATAAAACAACGGAAGCTCCGTGATA
>JAFOKI010000249.1 GCA_017419895.1 Eubacterium sp.
GCACACTCTCAGTCTATTTTGAAAAGAGGTGTTATTTATGCCAGAAAAAGACGGCAATCGACCTTTTAAGGCCCAATTTACAGCTCGAGGCATCATAATCGGCGTCATCGGAGCGATCATCCTTACCTGCTCATCGATGTTCGTCGCGCTGAAAGCCTCCTCACTTCCCTGGCCGATCATGTTCGTAGTACTTGTATCCATGTTCGGACTGAAGATCCTCGGAAACACAAACCCAAATGAAATCAACGTTACACACACCGCAATGTCCGCGGGCTCAATGGTAGCAGGAGGACTCGCATTCACGATCCCGGGTATTTTCATCCTGAATCCTGACGCGGAAGTCAATATCGGACACATGATGATAGTGACGGTCGGCGGTACGATCCTCGGTCTTATTTTCACATCACTGCTCAGACATCACTTTATAGTCAAAGCTGACATGCCTTACGCCATGGGTAAAGCCGCGGCAGAAGTCGTAACAGTCGGCGACGAAGGCGGCAGCCAGACAAAAGCTTTGTTTGCGTCGTTCGGGATCGCGGGCATCTGGACCGTTCTCCGTGACTGGTTCGCAAAAGTCCCCGCGCTCACACCGTTCAACAAAATGCAGGCGTACGGCTCGCTCGGCGGCATCTGGTGGTCACCGATGCTGATCGCGGTCGGATACCTGATCGGACCTATCACTATAGGAGTATGGTTCCTCGGCGCGATCATCGGCGATTTCGGCATCATGATCGGAGGCCAGACGGTCCTCGGTTGGGATCAGACATTCGCAGCCGGCATCAAGAGTTCCATGGGTCTCGGCTGGATGGTCGGCGTAGGTCTCGCGATCACGGCAAAAGAGATCATCCCGCACGCAAAAGATATCTTTGGCTCGATGTTCTCAAAAGGTTCCGCGGGCAACGCCATCGTTCCTATGAGATGGGCGCCTCCGGTAATCATCGTACTCGCGCTTCTCTTTATCTTTGTTCTTGACCTTCCTATCGTAGCGGTGATCATCACGCTCTTCGGTGTATGGCTGACGACAGCGATGTCCTCACAGTGCGTAGGTCAGTCGGCGATCAACCCGATGGAAGTATTCGGTATCTTCGTAATGGCGATCGCAAAACTTGTCTGCCGCAACATGGACATCCAGCAGGCAGTATTCATCGCCGGTATCGTAGCTATCGCCGCCGGACCCACGGGCGACGTAATGAACGACTTCAGAGCCGGACGTGAGCTCAATACGGATCCAAAAGCACAGTGGATCGGTGAGGTCATCGGCGGTGTCATCGGCGCGGTCGTGGCTGTATTCGTCATGGTCATCCTGGTCAAAGCTTACGGTGGATCGGTATTCGGCAGCGAAATGTTCCCGGCGGCCCAGGCTGCCGCGGTAGCTTCCGTAGTCGGTGGGATCGCGAACCCGCCGGTATTCATCGGAGCACTGATCGCATCTATCGTGATCTACTTCATAACTCCGAGATTCACGATGCTCGGTCTTGGTATCTACCTCCCGTTCTACCTGTCATTCACAGCGTTCATCGGCGGCGCAATCAGATTCATCGTCCAGAAAGCCGCTCCTGAATTCGACAAGGGAACCATGGGAAGCGTCATCGCGTCCGGACTCCTCGGAGGCGAAGGTTTCGTCGGCGTACTCATCGCATTGATCCAGGCCATCCAGATAATCAGCGCGATGTGATATAATAGACACAACAAAGCCGCCTGACGCGGCATTCACGCGGCCGGGCGCTTAAGCCGCCCGGCCTGTCGATAATAACAAGAGGCGAAAAGCGATGAAAGAAATCAACATATCCGAAATGAAAGGTTTCCGTGTAGGCAACGCGGAGAACACGGAAGCGGCTACCGGCTGCACCGCGATAATCTGCGAAAGCGGCGCTTTCGCCGGTGTGGATGTCAGGGGTGGAAGTCCGGCATCCAGAGAGACGGAATTGCTCAGACCGGTCAACACAGTCCAGCAGATACACTGCGTAATGCTTTCGGGCGGAAGCGCTTTCGGGCTGGAAGCCGGAGACGGCGCGATGCAGTTCCTCGATGAGCAGGGGATCGGCTTTGACACAGGATTCGGAAAAGTACCGATCGTGTGCGGAGCGTCTTTGTTCGATCTTGAGCTCGTGACAAACAGCGTAAGGCCCGACAAAGCCATGGGCTACGCGGCTTGCAAAGCCGCGTTCGACGGCGCACCCGTCCTCGGCGGGAACCACGGAGCCGGTACAGGCGCGACTGTCGGCAAATTCGGCGGCGCCGAGACGATGATGAATTCGGGACTCGGCATCTACGCCGTCCAGTCCGGTGACGTACAGGTCGCGGCAGTCGTCGCGGTCAACGCGCTCGGCGATGTATTCGATTACGATACAAAGAAAATCCTCGCGGGCATGCTGACACCCGAAAAAGACGCCTTTGCCGACTCGATAAAAGTGATGTATGACCAGATTGAGAAGCCGAAAGACCTCTGGGGCGGTGCAAACACGACGATAGGCTGCGTGCTCACGAACGCGAAGATCGACAAATGCCAGGCGAACAAACTCGCGACAATCGCCCACAACGGATACGCGCAGGCGATCAGGCCTGTCCATTCGTCGGCTGACGGCGACACGATATTTGTAATGGCGACCGGCGAGGCAGAGGTCGGTATCGATGCTCTCGGAGCCCTCGTGACGGAAGTCATGGCACGCGCTATCAACCGGGCTGTCCTCGACGCCGAACCCGCGTACGGGCTTAAAGCAGCGAGAGATTTCCTGTAAGAAGCATTTGAAAAGCGTAAAGCAGACATTGTGCCGGAAAATGGATTTTTTCAACCGCGGGTGTACCGATCGCCCGCGGTTTTCTGTATTCATCCGGCGGACAGTGCGTTCAAATGCGAAGCGGTTTTGTTATATAGTCATAATAAAAAAAACATTTATGGATAAAGCGATATGTTACTCAAACGGAACCCTTATGTGATAAAATAAAAATGACGGACATGTGATCCGTAACAAATCAGCGGACAAATGAGCCACTATTTATACACAAGGAGGAATGTTTAATGGAAATCAAGACCGATATCCAGATCGCACAGGAAAACACACCAGAAAAGATTACTGTCATCGCTGACAAAGTTGGGATCGATCCCGAATATCTTGAGCTTTACGGAAACTATAAAGCGAAGATCGACTATAACATACTCGACAAAATGAAGGATGTTCCAGATGCCAAACTCATCCTCGTCACGGCCATCACGCCGACACCGGCAGGCGAAGGCAAAACCACGACTACGGTCGGCCTGGAAGACGGCATGAACCTCATCGGCAAGAAGACGATGGTAGCTCTCAGAGAGCCCTCGCTCGGACCGGTATTCGGCGTTAAGGGCGGAGCCGCAGGCGGCGGATATGCCCAGGTAGTACCGATGGAAGACATCAACCTTCATTTTACGGGCGACTTCCACGCTATCGGCGCAGCAAACAACCTGATCGCTGCCATGCTCGACAACCACATCCAGCAGGGCAACAAGCTTGGCATCGACGTCAAAAAAATCACCTGGAAACGCGTAGTTGACATGAACGACCGTCAGCTTAGACACATCGTGGACGGACTCGGCGGAAGACTCCAGGGCGTTCCGCGTGAAGACGGATTCGACATCACAGTAGCCAGCGAGATCATGGCTATCCTCTGCCTCTCCAAGGACATCGACGACCTGAAGGCAAGAGTGTCCAGGATCGTTGTCGGCTACAACTATGACGATGAACCGGTAACGGCAGGCGACCTTAAGGCTCAGGGCGCCGTGGCAGCGCTCCTCAAGGACGCTCTCAAACCGAACCTCGTCCAGACGCTCGAGCACAACCCGGCATTCATCCACGGCGGACCGTTCGCTAACATCGCTCACGGCTGCAACTCCATCATGGCTACAAGAATGGCACTCAAATTCGCCGACTACGTCATTACGGAGGCTGGATTCGCTGCTGACCTCGGAGCAGAGAAATTCTTTGACATCAAGTGCCGTCTGGCCGGACTCAAGCCGTCGGCAGTGGTTATCGTAGCAACAGTAAGAGCACTTAAGTATCACGGCGGCGTAGCCAAGGCTGACCTGAACAAAGAGAACCTGGAAGCTATCGAAAAGGGACTCCCCAACCTGCTCCAGCACATCGACAACGTCAAGAACGTTTACGGCCTGCCCTGCGTAGTAGCCATCAACGCGTTCCCGACAGACACGAAAGCTGAACTCGACCTCGTTGAAAAACGCTGCAACGAGCTCGGCGCAAACGTTGCCCTTTCCGAAGTATGGGCAAAGGGCGGAGAAGGCGGACGCGCTCTCGCCGAAGAAGTCGTAAGACTCTGCGAGCAGCCGAACGATTTCAAATTTGCTTATGATCTGGAAGACCCGATCGATGTCAAGATCGAGAAGATCGCCAAGAAGGTTTACCACGCGGACGGAGTTGAATTCGTAGGTCCTGCCAAGAAGCAGCTCAAGAGACTCACAGAGCTCGGATTCGACAATGTTCCTATCTGCATGGCTAAGACCCAGTACAGCTTCTCCGACGATCCGGCGCTCCTCGGAGCTCCGAGCGGTTTCACTGTAACCATCAGAAACCTCAAGATCAACGCCGGCGCAGGCTTCATCGTCGCGCTCACAGGCGAGATCATGACCATGCCCGGACTCCCGAAGGTACCGGCAGCTGAGAAGATCGACGTCGACAACACAGGCAAGATTTCCGGTCTCTTCTAAACAAAAGACTCTTTCTGCCCCTCGCGCCATAGTGAGGGGCAGTTTTTTCGAAAACAAAGCCACTCCGCGGCTTTTGCGCCGCGCCGGCAAGGCTTTGTTGCATAACTGAAAGGACATACTATGGGATTCACAGAATACAAATGCACTGACTTTGTTGATATCCTCGCGACCAAAGCTCCCGTTCCGGGCGGCGGCGGCGCTTCGGCTCTCGTCGGAGCCATCGGTACCGCGCTCGGCAACATGGTCGGTTCGCTGACTGTCGGCAAGAAAAAATACGCCGATGTCGAGGAAGAGATCATCGAACTCAAGAAAAAAGCAGACGCCCTCCAGGCAGAGCTTCTCGCTCTCGTCGAGAAAGACGCAGAGGTATTCGAGCCGCTTTCGAAGGCTTACGGCCTCCCGAAGGACACCGAGAAACAGAAGGCCTACAAGGCAGAGGTCATGGAAAAATGCCTCGTAAGCGCATGCGCCGTTCCCATCGAGATCATGGAAAAATGCTGCGAAGCGCTTGACATCATGAAAGAATTCGCCGACAAAGGCAGCAAGATCGCTCTCTCCGACGCAGGCGTAGGCGCAGTAATGTGCAAAGCTGCCCTCCAGGGCGCCAGCCTGAACGTATTCATCAACACAGCCTCCATGAAGAACCGCGAGGTCGCAGAAGCAACAGAAGCAAAAGCCAACGCGATGCTTGACAAATACACGGTATTCGCGGACGAGATCTTTAACGGCGTAAGAGCAAGATTGTAGAAAGGAAAACTATATGGCAGATATCTTAAAAGGAAAACCGGTCGTAGACGCGCTTAATGATGAACTTAAGAACCGTTCCGATGCTCTTACCGCTGCAGGAACGGCTCCCACTCTCGCTATTGTCCGTCTCGGCGAACGCCCCGACGACATGGCTTATGAAAGAGGCGCCCTCAAGCGCGCTGAGAAAACAGGCGTCGCAGTCAAACAGTTCATTTTCCCGGCTGACATGACCCAGGACGAGCTTCTCGAGCAGATCGACGCTATCAACAAAGATTCTTCTATCCACGGCGTCCTCATGTTCAGACCGCTCCCCAAACACATCGATGACGAGATCGTAAGGAACGCCCTCGCTCCCGAAAAGGACGTTGACGGTATCACAGACATTTCCCAGGCAGGCGTTTACGCGGGCGTTGCAAAAGGCTTCCCGCCCTGCACAGCCGAAGCATGCATAGAGATCCTTGACTACTACGGATATGACATGACAGGCAAGAACGTTGCCGTTATCGGCCGCAGCCAGGTCATCGGAAAACCCGTCGCCATGATGCTCATCAAGAAGAACGCGACAGTCACCGTTTGCCACACAAGGACCAAAAACACCGCTGACATCTGCCGCGACAAAGACGTTATCATCGCGGCTGCCGGCCACCTCGGAACAGTCCAAAACGACTTCCTCTCTGAAGGCCAGGTTGTTATAGATGTCGCGATCAACTTCACCGAAGACGGCAAAATGTGCGGCGACGTAGCAGATTTCGACGCGGCAAGCGAGATCGTAGCAGCCATCACTCCGGTTCCCGGCGGAGTCGGCTCAGTAACGACGAGCATGCTCATGAAACACGTCATCGAAGCCGCCGAAAGAGCAGCAAAATAGGATAGAGGTTATAGTGCATCGCAAATTAACGCGACTATCCCTTTTCACCTGTATATTAAAAATGGGACACAATTTTCAACGTTTTTAGAGCCTGTTCACCGAAAAAAACGGTCAGACTCTGATGGGAGAGCAGATAAACGTTGAAAATTGTGTCCCTTTTGTCTAAATATAACCAAAAGGGATAATCCGGCCTATACTGTTTTTAAGGAAGTTCGATCAGTCCGCGCCTGATTTTCATGATCAGGATCCTTCGCACAGACTCATTCAGCCGGGCTTTCGTGATACGGCCTGATGACACAGCTTTTTTAAGCGCTTTATATATTACCGTCGGATTTCCGGTACCGCAAACC
>JAFOKI010000250.1 GCA_017419895.1 Eubacterium sp.
GGTATCTTTTCAATTTCAAAGAATACGACATGCTGATGTCGCTTCCATTTGAACCCCGGACAGTGGCAGGGTGCAAGTTCCTGTATATGTATATCAAGAGCCTGCCGTGGTACATCAGCATATCAGTCGCGATGCTGCTGGGTTACGGGTATTTCGCCAAACCATCATTTGCCGTATACCCGGTATGGATCGTTTTGTCATTTTTCCTTCCGGTGATACCGATGCTCATCGCGGCGTTTTTTGGATTCCTGATAGCGAGGGTCAGCACGGGTTTTCGGAAGACGAATATCATCCAGACTGTCCTTTCGATGGTTTTCGTCATATTCTGCTTCTCATTGAGATTTATAATAGATGGCATATTCAAAAATGATGAAGTTGAAGCTACGCTTGAGAAAGCATCCGAGATGACCGGGAATGCCGGAAGAGTGTACCTTCCGGCAGGGTGGTTTTCTGACGCGGTAACAAAGCTCAGCCTGCCGGCCATGCTGCTTCTTGTAGGCGTGACCATACTTCTTTTCGTGGCTGTATTCAGGATAGTCGGAAATTCGTACAGAAGCATCAATTCCGCGCTCAAGTCGCATGCTTCGGCCAGGAAATACGATATGTCCGGGCAAAAGAGGAAAAGTGTCGTGAGTGCTGTAGCGTTCAAGGAATACAAGCGTCTGACAGGTTCTACAGTTTACATGGTAAACGGTGCTATGGGTGTGATACTTGCTGTGCTTATCGGCATAATCACACTGGTCATAGGCTTTGATAAGATCGTGGAGACTGTCACACAGGGAGCGCCTATCGATGCGGCGATGCTTCAGCCGGCGATACCGTTTATAATCTATTTCTTCATAGGTATGATGGCAACGACTGCGTGCTCACCATCGCTCGAAGGAAAAAACTACTGGATAGTAAAGAGTCTGCCGATAGAAGGGAAAACCCTGTACCGCGGCAAGATGCTTTTCAATATGTATCTCACTGTTCCGGCGATGGCGATCGCGACACTTTGTATGTGCATTTCCGCAAGGGTTCCGGCTGTAAATATGATATTATACTTGATATTGGGTCTGGCTCTCTGCGCGTTCAGCACCGCATGGGGATGCGTGTGCGGTATAAGGTTTATGCGGCTCGACTGGGAAAATGAGATAGAAGTGATCAAGCGCGGAGCTGCGGTAACGTTATACCTCTTGCCGAACATGTTCGTAGTGATGGGGCTTGTCGTGCTGATGGTTTTCCTGGGCACAAAAATGGATCATAAGCTGCTGACTCTTATTATGATATCAGTAACGACACTGCTGGCAGCATTAAGCTACAGGAGAGTCATGGCTTTGTCAAAACACGTGTAACGGTATTTAGAAGCATAAGTCAGGATATTGGCACAGATGCAAAAAACGGAATTATTCGGAAGCAGATCATTTTATGTGAAGGCTTTGGCGATAGCGCTGCCGGTCATGCTGCAGCAGCTGATCCAGAGCTTGGTTTCGCTTGTCGATAATTTCATGGTTGCGGGGCTCGGCGACGTCTCGATGTCCGGTGTAAACGTTGCAAACCAGATACTGTTCGTATTTATGATATTCATAGTCACGATCAATAATTCAGGCGGGATCTATCTTTCGCAGTTCTGGGGAGCGGAGGATCCGCGGGGGATGAAGCAGGCTTTCAGGTTCAAACTGATCACTGGTTTGTTTGCGTTCATTCCATACCTTTTGGTCTGTGTCGTATTCCCGCGTCAGGTCATGTCCCTCATGCTGATAGGCAATACGGAAGCCTCCCTGATACTCGATCAGGGCGTCATTTACATGAGAATGATGTTTTTCATGGGGCTTCAGATGACGATATCAATGAGCATCGCTTCGTCGCTGAGGGATACGGGCGAGGTCAGGATCCCGCTTTTCATCTCAGGAGGCGCGGCGCTG
This sequence comes from Eubacterium sp., assembly GCA_017419895.1. Lineage (GTDB taxonomy): Bacteria > Bacillota > Clostridia > Peptostreptococcales > Anaerovoracaceae > Aminicella. The sequence continues at coordinate 1,905 of JAFOKI010000250.1, forward strand.
ACGAACACATTCTTTAACTGGGTGCTTATCTACGGACATCTCGGCGCGCCTGCAATGGGCGTACGCGGAGCTGCAATCGCGACGATCATTGCGAGGACCATTGAACTCGTTTCATACGTAATAGTCTGCAAAAAGAAAAAACCGGACTTTGTTATAAGCCCGCTGGAGATATTCGGCGTCGACAAAGCTTTGTACCTGAGCATACTGAAAAAAGCCGGAATGGTGCTTGTCAGTGAAATGACATGGGTCATGTCGGAGACGATCGTCACCGCGGTATATAACGGAAGAGGCGGTGCGGACGTAGTCTCCGGAATGGCCGCAGGATTCGCGATCGCGAACCTGTTCTTCGTGGCATTCGGCGGAACTACATCCGCTACGAGCGTCATAATGGGCAGGGCTCTCGGCGCGGGAAAACTGGAACTTGCGAGAAAACAGAAGACCTGGCTGATCTCAGGCGGCATCGTGCTGGGGCTGATCATGTTTGCTTTCGGGATGGCAACGACTCTCATCGTGCCTCTGGTCTACGGAAACCTGAGCGCCGGGGCGATACGCATATGCAGGAATATGGTAATGCTTAACGCAGCATTCCTTCCGGTGTGGCTTACGATGAATATGCAGCTTGCGATATCACGGTCGGGCGGGGATACCGCCATGGGCGCCGTGGCAGACGCGCTGATCACAGTTGTCGTCGTGCTTCCGCTCACATTTGCCCTTGCGGTATTCACGGGTATGGGACCGGTTATGCTGTACTGCTGTGTCAAACTCACTGATGCGGTAAAGGTGATAGCGTTCCATTTCTGGCTAAAAAAAGAACGATGGCTTAAAAATCTTACGGTCGAACACAGTTCAAAATGAAATACAAGGATACTCACGGACATTTTTTACAAAAAAGACGCATTTCAGCGTCTTTTTTTGAAAAAACGTATTGACATTCCACCTTATGGAAGCCTTATTTTAAGCTCAAGAGATCGCAGTGGCGATGGGCAAATTCGGAGATAGCGATATGAAAATCAATCAAGTGGCTGAACTGGTAGACATCACGAAAAAGAATATCCGGTTCTATGAGGAACAAGGTCTGGTCAATCCGGACAGGGATCCGCAGAACGGATACAGAGAGTATTCGATGAAGGATGTCGGCGAACTGAAGCAGGTCAAACTCCTGAGGCAGCTCGGAGTGTCGTGTGAAAACATCAGAAAAATGAGAGTCAATGAACTCAGTGTCGAAGACTGTATGAGGGGAAGACTAAGGGAACTGGAAGAAACCGGCCGTACTCTTGAGCACACAAGGATGATATGCACGGAAATGTCGGATGAACGCGGTGATCTTTCATCACTGGATGCGGATGTCTATCTTGAGAAGATGAGAGAATTCGAAAAAGGAGGTGTAAGGTTCATGGATGTCAGGAACTCGGACGTCCGGAAACGAAAGACCGGAGCGGTATTGGCAGCGACAGTTGTGATGCTTTTCATGGCAGCATTGATAGCAATGGTGATATGGGCCAACTCTGTAGATCCGGCGCCAAAAGGTATCGTGATATTTTCAGCGATTCTGTTCGGAAGCATAATCGTAGGCGTTATGATCGCATTGATACAAAGATTGAGAGAATTGGAAGGAGGGGAGCTTGATGAAGCTAATAAGTATTGAAAGTTATCCCGGGAAAGAAATCGAAGTTCTGGGACTTGTAAAAGGCACTATCGTTCAGACGAAAAATGTCGGAAGAGATTTCATGGCAGGTATGAAGACACTCGTCGGAGGCGAGATCGTGGGTTACACGGAGATGCTGAATGAGGCGCGTCAAATAGCGACAAAGCGCATGGTTGACGAGGCCGAGGCTCTCGGCGCGGATGCGATAATAGGTGTGAGATACGGATCGTCGCAGGTGATGCAAGGCGCGGCTGAAGTAGTGGCATACGGGACAGCAGTGAAATTAGTGGAATAACATATCAAGAGTAGTATTTGGCAAAGGTGCTGTGAACAGGCGGTTCACAGCGCCTTTGTTTTTGGAGTTTTTCTGAACAAAGCTTTGTCATAGCAAAAACTTGCCTGTACAAAAATCAGCCCAGACAAAGCCACGCTAAGCATCTGTCCGCTTGACGAACACGTGTTCAGTATGCTACAATGCGGTTTACAGAACAAATGTTCCCGAGTGTGATGAGAGATATGAATGCAACTGAACTGAAATCGTATATAGAAGATAGATTTAAGTCGAAAAGGGGCGGAACCGAAGGCGGTGTTCAGCTCGCCTTTACTTTGATATTGGGGAGTGAACTCGAGGAGGAGCAGTCAAAATACCGGGAAACGCCGATACCGGAACCGCCGGAAACAACGCGTATACCTGAAAGGCATGGTTCAGCACGTTTACCTTCAGCCGCATATAGAGATCCTCGGGGGTTGTACAACAGCCCTGCAAGACCTACGCGAGGCCGTGAGATCCCGGAGAAGATCCGTGCGTTAACGGAACTGTTTGACCGCAGGGCTGTCTCGTTCGGCGGTAAATGCCGAAAGTTTGTCAGGCAGGGGCGGTTTATGGAGACATATGAGGATGACGCGCCCTGGGACCTGGGAATCCATGGATACTTCACAACTTATGAAGATCTTAACCCGGCACAGCTAAGAGGCTATTTTTCCTGGAGAACAAAAGTCAGAAAAGGGATATACGAACCGATAGGATCATCTATGGCGTATATCTATCTGTATGAACTCCTGAACGGTATAGGAGTGTCTTCGGTTGAAGAGAGCATTCGCAAGCTTAAGGAGTTTGATTCCGGATATCCCGAAAACGGCATGATTGGAAACGGGATGCACAGTAATATCCGGCGCTGGGCATTTGAACTTGCCGTCATAAGCGGTCAGAACGCCGATGTCATCAGGAAAAACGCCGATCCGGAAGTCCTCAAGAGGGACTCGATGATCGCTGTCCTGAGAAGGCCCGGTGACTTCAGCGATGAGGAAGTATTTGATGCGCTTTGTTATTTCAATGGAGAAAAGCTCAGGAACTCGGCCGCGGTGCGGAAGCATGAAACAGATGGGAAGCATTTGTTCGCGGAAGTCTGGAGAAAAGCAGCACCGCCGAAAGACCGTGGCGGTATAAACATGTTTGCCTCATGCATGGGACCGAGGCGCGAATTCAACTGGCATCCTCTCGGGAACGCGGTGTTCTGGAACAGATTTACGGGAATTGATCAGGAGGTCGTACTCAACGAATGCCATAGTTATTCGTGCCGCGGCGGGAAATGGAAAGAGCGCTGTTATCACAGCCTGTACTTCAACAAGACCGCCTTCGGAAGGCTTATCCGTGAAACTGACAGGCGGCTCAGACTTTACCTTAATACCGGACACCCGCTCAAGGAACGGCCGGAAGACAAGTGGTTTGCCAATATCATAGAGTGCGTTATAGCAGAAGACCGAAAGGCAAAAGAAGAAGCCGCCAAGCCGAAAATCACTATATGCTTCGATGACCTTGACCGTATAAGAAGCGATGCCGTGTTTACCAGGGAAAGCCTGTTGACAGAAGACGAGAAGGATGCGGAAATACCGCCAGTGCCTGAGCCGGCGGCCATTGACCGATGCGATACTGTTTCTAAGATACCGTTAGACAACAGGCAGATAGAAATCATCGGGATGATTATTGACGGTTTGCCGGTGAAAGAAAAAATAAGGTCATGGAACATGTTGCCGGAGGTGTTTGCCGACAGTCTCAATGAGTTGTTCTTTGACGAGATAGGTGACGCGGCATTCGAGTGCGACGGTGATGAGATCACACTCGTTGAAGATTACAGAGATGACATAATGCGTTTGTTGGGAGAAAACTGAAATGGATGAGACTAACAGAAAGGCACCAAAACGGATTGCGAGAACGGTGCTGAATTCGCTGAAGGGCGGAGTCGTGCCGAGAATAGGGCTTCCTTATATAGCCGTCGGACGCAAGAGCGAGATAGAGGCGCTTCTGCACGATGTGGACATAATAGCGGACGGTGGAGCGTCGTTCAGGTTTATCGTGGGACGTTACGGTTCCGGGAAGAGCTTTCTTCTTCAGATCATCCGCAACTATGTGATGGACCGCGGGTTTATCGTTGCCGACGCAGATTTGTCTCCGGAGAGAAGGCTTCAGGGGACGCGCGGTCAGGGTCTTGCGACTTACCGTGAGCTTATCGGGAATCTTTCTACCAAAACAAAGCCGGAAGGCGGCGCGCTGACTTTGATCCTGGACCGCTGGATAAGCAGTGTCCAAAGCGAAACGATGATGGAACGTGGGGCGGCGCTGGGTGACCCGGACTTAAGCGTGCTTGTTGACAGGAAGATAAATGCAGTAACGTCATCTGTCAGTGAACTCGTGCACGGGTTCGAATTCGCCAAGCTGCTTTCCGCATACTATCACGCCTATATAGACGGCGATGATGAGAAAAAAGCAAAGGTCATCCGTTGGTTCAGGGGCGAATACACACTGAAAAGCGAGGCGAAAGAAGCTCTCGGTGTCAATATGGTCATAACAGATGATGACTGGTACGAGTACCTGAAGCTTTTTGCGACGTTTTTCCGTCTCGCGGGGTATTCAGGCATGATGATCATGATAGATGAACTGGTGAACATCTACAAGATACCGAATTCCATCACGCGTCAGTACAACTATGAAAAGATGCTGACTATGTATAACGATACGCTGCAGGGAAAGGCGAAATACCTCGGGATAATCATGGGTGCGACGCCACAGGCAGTAGAGGACAAGAGACGGGGTATCTACAGCTACGAGGCATTAAGGTCCAGACTTGCTGAAGGCAGATTCTCGAAGCCGGGAGTAAGGGATCTTCTCGCGCCGGTGATCAGGCTGGAGCCGCTGACAGCGGAGGAGATGCTGATACTATGCGAAAAACTTGCTGAAATGCACGCGGATCTTTACGGATATGAACGCAAGGTCACTACAGAGGATCTTGCCGCATTTATCAAAATTGAATTTGAGCGGATCGGAGCCGATCTCAACATAACACCGCGCGAGGTAATCAGGGATTTCATCGAACTTCTCGATCTTCTGTATCAGCATCCTTCGATGGATGTCCTTGAGCTTATAAGCTCAGATGAGTTTTCGTACTCGAAATCGGAAGCGGTATCCGACGCGGCGCAGCAGCAATTCGTTGAATTCAGGATCTGAATGGAGAAGATATGGACATATTCTACAGATACGCGCCATTCATACAGGATTACATCTACCGCTCGGGCTGGCAGTCTCTTCGGGCAGTTCAGAATGCTGCAGGAGACGCAATATTCAATACGGATAAGAATGTGCTGCTTACCGCATCGACAGCGTCCGGAAAAACAGAAGCGGCTTTTTTCCCGATACTGAGCCTTCTTGAGGAAGAACCGTCATCATCGGTTGGTGTCCTATATATAGCGCCGCTCAAGGCTCTTATAAACGATCAGTTCGGGCGGCTGAACGAGCTTTGTGAGGAAGCGGGGATACAGGTCACACGCTGGCATGGGGACGCGCCACAGTCTCAAAAAAGAAAACTGCTCAGGAAACCCCGCGGTATCCTTCAGATCACCCCGGAATCGCTTGAATCGCTTATGATCAACAAGCATATGGAGATACCTTCTCTTTTCGGCGATCTCAGGTTTGTAGTGATCGACGAGATACATTCTCTTCTCAGGGCGGACAGGGGGCTTCAGACCTTCTCGCTTATCGAGCGTATGTGCAGGACGGCGGGGTGCGATCCGAGAAGGATCGGGCTTTCTGCGACGATAGGCGATCCGGAGGAGGCCGGTCGGTTCCTTGCGTCCGGAAGCAGCCGAGGAACCATAATCCCGAAGTTTGACGGAGGGAATGAGGTCTGGCGTCTTTCGATGGAGCATTTCTATAATTCGGGACCTCAGGCTGACGAGGGAATAAGCAGAGTTTCCGGGGCAATATCCGCAGAACCCGCTACTGATACGGCGCCGAAGAATGCCGATCCCGGCATGGGCTATATATTTGAGCACACGAAGGGCAAAAAATGCCTCATTTTCACGAATTCAAGAGAAGAATGCGAGACTGTATGCCAGCACCTTCGCTGGTACTGTGATACCAATCATGAACCGGACAGGTTCCTTATACATCACGGAAACCTGTCAGCGTCCTACAGGGAAAGCGCGGAATGGGAAATGAAAGACGACGATTCGCTGACGAGCGTTTGCGCCACCGCCACGCTCGAACTCGGGATCGATATCGGCAGACTGGAGCGTGCGTTCCAGATAGATGCGCCATACACGGTATCAAGTTTTCTGCAGCGTATGGGGCGTACCGGCAGGCGCGGCGATCCGTCTGAAATGTGGTTCGTGATGAGAGAAGAACGTCCGGAAGCGCGCGACATGCTTCCGGTAATGATCCCGTGGCATCTGATTCAGGGAATAGCGCTGGTTCAGCTGTATGTTGAAGAGCGTTTCGTTGAGCCGCCGATGAAAGGGCGCCTTCCGTTTTCACTCCTTTATCATCAGAC
>JAFOKI010000251.1 GCA_017419895.1 Eubacterium sp.
AGGTTCCGGAAGGCTCGCAAGCGATCCGCCCTTTACCGGTTCCATTATGACAAGATCCTTGCCGTATTTTCTGACCATTTCATAGTTCGCGCGCGCGTATACCGACGGATCTTCCCAGTCCGCATAGTTTATCTGAAGCTGTACGAACTCGACTTCCGGATGCGCGATCAGGATTTCTTCCAGTTCTTCCGGCGATGAATGGAACGAGAATCCTATGTGCCTGATCAGTCCCTGTTCTTTTTTCTCTTTTACAAAGTTCCACAGGTCAAACCTGTCGAAGCACTCCGTCCTCGGATTCCCAAGGTTGTGCAGCAGGTAATAATCAAAGTATCCCGCGCCTGTTCTTTCAAGCGAAGTATAAAACTGCGATTCCGCTTCTTCCTTAGTCTCGCATCTGATCCACGCGGCGAGCTTTGTTGCGAGAGTGTACGAATCTCTCGGATACCTCTCGACGAGAGCTTTCTTTATCGCCTCTTCACTTCCGGCATATGCCCACGCTGTATCAAAATATGTGAATCCGGCATCCATGAACATGTCTACCATCACTTTGACCTGTTCGACATCTATTTCGCCGTCTTCTTTTCTCGGAAGCCTCATCAGGCCGAACCCGAGTTTGCCTGCGTTTTTTCCTACATACTCTTCCATAATGCTCCACCTTATTCCTTAACGCCTTTTTTACATTATATCACCATAATCCGTATCGTTGAATTATCAATTTCCCCAACATGTGATATGCGGCGTATGGATCGCAATGCGTCGGTGCCTCATAACTGTATACTTAAAAATAATCAAAATTATGTATTTTCAAGATATCAGTTAAAGCGTATACTCCATGTCAACATCACAAAGGGGGTAAACATTATGTCACAGAATACTTCGAAAACACGCGAACTTACATATACGGCGCTTGCAGCGGCGCTCGTGTTCGTGACCACATATCTTATCAGGATACCGAATCCTGCGACCGGCGGTTACGAGCATCTCGGCGACTGTATGATCTTCCTTTCCGTACTCCTGCTCGGAAGAAAGAACGGCGCGATAGCTGGCGGTATCGGCGGTGCGCTCTCCGACCTTCTTGCCGGAGCGCCTCACTACATCATCCCGACATTTATCTGCAAATACGGCATGGCATGGATCATGGGGACCATAATAAAAGACCGCGAGAGCAGCGCAAAGGCTCAGCTCTCGGGCTCAGTTCTCGGCGGACTTTTCCAGGTAGCGGGATATACGCTTTTCAAGGTCTTCTGGTACGACCCGAAAATCGCAGTCGTCTCGATCCCAGGCAATCTGATCCAGACTGCATTCGGTATCGCGGGCTTTTTCCTTGTAGCGAGAGCGCTCTCAGCCAAAAGAGTCGGTATCATACGGAGAGAGTTGAATCACTGATCAAAAAAAAGAAATACGGTCCGGAATCGATCCGGACCGTGTTTTTATTTTGTCTAAAGTTTCAGCACGACTTCGACCGGTTCGCCGACAAGCGATGCAAATTTCTTCCCATCCCCGGGATTTCCGACGATGCTTCCGTAATGCGTCGGCACCGCGTATTGCGGCTTGATCTCGTTGATGAGCCCTGCGGCTTCTTCAGCGGTCATCGTATAAGTGCCGCCGACCGGGACCAAAGCGACGTCACAGCGAACCGCAAGGTTATCCTTTGTAACATCTGTGTCACCTGCCACATAATATGTTGTTCCCTGAGTCGTGATCAGATATCCGATCCACATGTTCGCTTCCGGATGGAACTGTTTACCCAGATTGTAAGCCGGCACTGCCTCCAGCGCAACGCCGAAAACATTGGCTTTTCCGCCCGGCGCGAGAAGCACCGTTCTGCCCGCGGGCAGCATGTCGAACTCTGTGGTCCTAGCCATGGACGCCGGCAGCACGAACATCGTCTCGTCGTTCATCACCTTAACAAAGTCTTCCGGCGAGAAATGGTCGTAATGACTGTGCGTAAACATCACGATGTCCGCGTCATGCGGTTCCTCCTTCACCATGAAAGGATCGACGTATATTACCGGACCGGCTTCTATTCTTATGCTGCTGTGAGCATTTATTTTGATATTGTCTAACATGTCATACTCCTTTCCCCCTATTTTATATACTCATTATATCGCATTTTGACACAATTTGGAAATATTTCCGCAAACAACATCGCCGGCGCGGACAGAAACTGCGATTTCCTTACAAAGCCCGCATTTGTGAATTGCAAACTCGCCGGCTCCGCGTTATATTGGTATGGACATGAATATCAGGAAAAACAAAAAGGGAATAATCTATATTTTGCTCGCAGCGTTCTTTTTCGCACTGATGTCTTTTTTCGTGAAGGAGGCCGGCGAGCTCCCTACCATGCAGAAATGTTTCTTCAGGAATCTTCCAGCGGTCTTTATCGCAGGAGCTCTGGTGGCGAAGTCTGAAACAGGCTTCAGGATCAGGCGTGAGAGCCGACTGCCGCTCTTGATGAGAGTCGGCTTCGGGTTTATGGGAATTGTCTGCAATTTCTGGGCAATCGACCACCTCGCCCTGTCAGATGCCAACATGCTGAACAAGACCTCCCCCTTCTTCGTGATAATTCTCTCGATTTTTATCCTAAAGGAAAAACCCACCCGTTTCGAATGGGCGGGTGTGATAATCGCTTTCATCGGTGTCATTTTTGTGGCAAAACCGACCGAAGGGCTCATCGATCCCGCGGCGCTTGTCGGGCTACTCGGCGGGTTCGGAGCCGGCGCTGCGTATACTTTCGTGAGATATCTCGGAAGACTCGGTGAACGCCCGCAGATCATAGTGTTCTGTTTCTCCTCCGGTACATGCCTGCTTTCCCTGCCATTCATGCTCGCGTCATACGTCCCGATGCAGCCATGGCAGATCGGTTCACTTCTTCTTGCCGGAGCCGCCGGCTCATGCGCACAGTTCAGCGTTACCAACGCTTATCAGGCAGCGCCGGCAAAAGAAATCTCAGTATTCGACTACACGCAGGTCATTTTCGCCGCACTTCTCGGATTCGTTTTCTTCTCTGAACTTCCCGATATCTACAGCATAATCGGATATGTGATCATCATCGGCGTTGCCATAGTCAACTGGATCCGCGCAAACGAAAACGCCCAAGCCTGAGCCGGGGCGTTTCCTTTCATTTCTAATAATCCGGAGAGGGATCATTATCTTTAGTTGTGGATCCATGAGATCCTTGTTTTCGGATGCGGTTCATCATCATCATTTATTCCGAAGGAGAGAGAGGTCGGAACGTCTTTTTGCATCCATTATGGTTTCTTAATGGTTTCGGATCGAAAGGTTCATCACGTCTTTCTTTCTGATACCATATTACTTCTTTAATGTGAAGCAAATTAGTTAGATGCAAGAAGATAATGTGCCGTTTATTTGACGCTTCTGCGGATACTTTGTGAAGAAATCTACACAATCCGGCGTCAACCCCAAGCTTTATTGTCAAATGCCCTTTTTCATCGACAAAGATATCTTTTTCCGCCCCTCGTCTACTGACAGGACAGTTACATCAACTATATCCCCGACCTTCACCACGTCAAGCGGATGCTTCACGAATCTGTCCGCAAGCTGAGAGATGTGCACGAGTCCGTCCTGATGCACGCCTATGTCTACAAAGGCACCGAAATCAACAATGTTCCTGATAGTGCCCTTGAGTTTCATGCCCGGTACCAGATCCTCGAACGAAAGCACGTCGCTTCTTAGAACCGGCTTCTCCGCCTCGTCTCGCGGGTCGCGCCCGGGTTTTCTGAGTTCTTCGATCATGTCGCGCAGTGTGTATTCGCCGACGCCGAGCGTCTCAGCAGTTTTCGCGAGCGCGCGCTTGTCGTTCAGGAGCGCCGCGAGCTGCGGGCTCTTCGGCGCGTCCGAGATATCCGTCTTTGTCATCTCAAGCAAAGCCCTCGCGGCCGAGTAACTCTCGGGATGCACCGCTGTCCCGTCGAGTGGCTCTTTTCCACCGGTGATCCTTAGGAATCCCGCGCACTGTTCGAACGCTTTGGGACCAAGTTTGGGTACTTTCTTGAGCTGCGTCCTGCTCGTAAACCTGCCGTTCTCCTCTCTCATAGCGACTATATTGGACGCTACCTGCTGCGAAATTCCCGATATGTATTTCAGCAGCGAAACGGATGCGGTATTCAGATCGACTCCCACACGGTTGACGCACGACTCGACCACTCCTCCAAGGACTTCCCCGAGGCGTTTCTGATCCATATCATGCTGGTACTGACCGACGCCTATCGATTTTGGATCTATCTTTACGAGCTCTGCCAACGGGTCCTGAAGCCGCCTCGCGATCGAAGCTGAGCTTCTCTCACCAACATCGAGATCCGGATATTCTTCCGTCGCGAGCTTGCTTGCCGAGTAAACCGACGCTCCCGCTTCATTCACTATTACGTACTGCACGGGAAGTTTGGTTTCTCTGATGAAATCGGCTATGATTTTTTCTGATTCCCTGCTCGCAGTGCCATTTCCCACAGAAATGATTTCTACTCCATGTTTTTGTATGAGTTTTTTCAGAACGCGTTTGGCTTCCTCGACCTTGTTCTGAGGCGCGGTCGGATATATCACGGCAGTTTCAAGGATCTTTCCTGTCGCGTCGCAGACGGCAAGTTTACAGCCGGTCCTGAATGCCGGATCCCAGCCAAGCACGACTTTTCCCGCGAGAGGCGGCTGCATCAGAAGCTGCTCCAGATTGGCCTTGAAAATCTTCATCGCGCCTTCTTCAGCGCTTTCCGTCAGCATACCACGGATCTCGTTTTCGACCGAAGGCGCGATCAGTCTCTTGTACGCGTCCTCCGCCGCGGCTTTAAGGTATTTATCTGTTAATTCGTTTCTGCCCGCTCCGGCTTTTCTTGCGATATACCTCGTGAGCTTTTCTTCCGGCGCCTCGATACTGACCGTGAGCGCCTTCTCTTTTTCGCCTCTGTTGATCGCGAGGACTCTGTGCCCCGGGATCTTCGAAACGGCTTCTCTGTAATCAAAGTAGTTTTCGTAAACGCTGCGGGCTGCCGTCTTTGCAGCCGCGGCGTCCCCGGCGCCGGCAGGTGCCTTTGTTGCCTGATCCTTGCCCTCCGATGCAAGCACGCCCTGCTCAAAGGTCGTTTTCCTAATATACTCTCTGATTTCGGCATCGTCGGAAAGGTCGCCCGCTATAATGTCGAGCGCGCCGGCTATCGCTGCATCCGCGTCCGGAACGCCTTTTTCGGGATCCACGAATCCTACTGCCGCTTCCGCCGGGTCAGTTTTCGCGCGCCTGTCCCTGATCAGGTCAGCAAGCGGTTCAAGTCCGCGCTCCTTCGCGATCGTCGCGCGCGTCCTGCGCTTAGGCTTGTACGGCCTGTAAAGGTCCTCGACCCTCGCCGCCGTTTCCGCATCATCTATCTCTTTTCTGAGCTCATCCGTAAGTTTGCCCTGCTCCTCGATCGAAGCGAGTACCGTCGCCTTCCTGTCCTCCAGATTTCTCAGATACTTGAATCTTTCGTCAAACGCTCTGAGGGTTTCGTCATCCATCCCGCCCGTGCGTTCTTTTCTGTATCTCGCGATGAACGGCACCGTGTTGCCTTCATCCATAAGCTCTACCACCGCCTCAGCGCGGTCTTGCCTGAGTCCGAGTTCCTCAGCTATTTTTTTGATAATATCCATAGTCAGTCCTCCCCGCGCTTTGTTTGCGCGTCTTGTATAGTATACCGCGACGACCTTACCCGCACAATATTAAATGACACGGCTTTCATTCTTCAGGGCGATGTGTCGCACGGTGTCTTTGGTAGCATTTTGGGCTTTTTCGTGGATTTGCACACAAGCGCGACGGGATTCCTTGGTAGCATTTTGGCCTTTTCAAGGATTTGCACACAAGCACGACGGGATTCCTTGGTAGCATTTTGGCACTTTTCGTGGATTTGCACACAAGCGCGACAGGATTCTTTGGTAGCATATCAGCACTTTTCGTGGATTTGCACCCATAGGGCCGCTAAACCCACGCTCCCCCCCATTCGCCCTTGAAAAACTTTGTTGAATTGGATATTGTATTAATAATCGAGAGGTGAACAAAGTGAATCCAAGCAGACCGACTGAACAATCCAAATCACGCCCGAACGGATACCGCGTTTTTTTCTATGCCTTCGGGCTGGTCATACTTGCCGCGGGTCTGATGATGACGACAAGGTCCGACATGGGGTCCGCGCCGCTCATTTCGATACCGCTCGCTGTCTCAATGATTTTCGGCGGCAAATTCGGAGACCATGTGCTGATACTGTATCTAACATTCGCGATCATCGAGTACCTGATAAAATGGTCGAAATTCAAGGCCTACGATCTGCTGCAAATACCGCTTTCGATAGCGTTCACGCGTGTGATCAACCTCATTGCCGCGCACCTTCCGACAGCAGTCAATCTTCCCATGCAGCTTATCTATCTGATCGCGGGGATCATCCTCACGGGAATCGGCGCGTCAATGAGCGTGAACGCGCG
>JAFOKI010000252.1 GCA_017419895.1 Eubacterium sp.
GGATGTACGGATGCGCCAAGATGGGAATGAAGCTCGTCTGCTATGGTCCGGACGTGCTCGCCGCCGAGATGGATAAAGACGTTATCGAAAGAGCAATGAAAGCCGCGGAGAAAAGCGGAGCAGAGATCGTCATCTCCTCCGATCCCGCTGCATTGAAAGATGCAGATGTGATCTATACAGATATTTGGGCATCGATGGGTGAGGAAGCTTTGATCCCCGAAAGAGTCAGGATCCTGAGCCCGTTTAAAGTAACCGAGGAGCTCCTAGCAGCGACCGGCAACCCGAATGTCAAGTTCATGCACTGCCTGCCGGCATTCCACGATTTCGAAACCGTTCTTGCCAAGCAGCAGATGGAACTCGGATACGATATCAGGGAAGTCACGGACGAGGTGTTCCGTTCGGAGAACTCGATAGTATTCGATGAGGCGGAGAACCGCATGCACAGCATAAAAGCCGTTATGGTAGCAACACTTGGAGAATAAAAATGGATAACAATCTTGCAAAAACTTACGATCCTAAGGATTTTGAAGACCGCATATATGAAATGTGGGAGAGCAGCGGCTCTTTCCGCGCAGATGTCGATCCCGACAAGAAGCCGTTTACAATTGTAATGCCGCCCCCGAACATCACGGGACAGCTTCATATGGGACACGCGCTCGACCAGACACTTCAGGACGCGCTGACGAGATTCAAGAGGATGCAGGGCTATTCTGCTCTCTGGCTTCCCGGTTCTGACCATGCCAGCATCGCGACAGAAGTTAAGGTCGTGAACAAACTCAGAGAGGAAGAAGGCCTCGAGAAAGCAGATCTCGGCCGTGAGAAATTCCTCGAGCGTGTCTGGGAATGGAAAAGAGAGTATGGCGGAAGGATCACCCGTCAGTGCAGAAAACTCGGTGACTCCTGTGACTGGAGCCGCGAGAGATTTACCATGGACGAAGGCTGCAGCCATGCCGTCAGATCGTTCTTTGTAAAGCTGTATAAGAAAGGCCTCATTTACAGAGGCAACAGACTCATAAACTGGTGTCCGAGCTGCATGACATCGCTTTCTGATGCCGAGGTCGAGCATGAAGACGTTCAGGGCGAATACTGGTACTTCAGATATCCCGCCGCGGAAGAAGGCGGAAAGGACATCGTGGTCGCAACATCGCGTCCCGAGACAATGTTCGGTGATACGGCTGTCGCGGTCAACCCGAAGGATGAAAGATACACCGATATGATCGGTACAAAGGTGATCCTGCCGCTTGTGGGACGTGAGCTGCCGATCGTCGCTGACCCGTATCCGGATCCGGAAAAGGGAACAGGCGCGGTTAAGATCACTCCGGCGCACGACGCGAACGACTGGGAGGTCGGACAGCGCTGCGGACTTCCTATCGTCAAATGTATCAATGAAGACGCGACGATGAATGAGGAAGCCGGAAAGTATGCGGGAATGGACCGTTACGAGTGCCGTAAAGCATGGGTAAAAGACCTGACGGAAGCTGGATATCTCGTAAAGACAGAGAACATGACGATCCCCGCGGGAACATGCTACAGATGTCACACCGTCATCGAGCCGATGCTTTCGGATCAGTGGTTCGTCAGCATGAAAGAACTCGCCGAACCCGCGCTTGAAGTAGGGAAGAGCGGCGAACTAGTCTTTGTTCCGGAAAGATTCGTCAAGACATACAACGGCTGGCTCGAGGAGATCCGCGACTGGTGCATTTCAAGACAGCTTTGGTGGGGACACAGGATCCCGGCATGGTACTGCGACGACTGCGGTGAGATCATAGTCGAGGAAGAGGATCCGACAGTCTGCCCGAAATGCGGAAGCAAGCACATCCGTCAGGATGAGGACGTTCTCGATACATGGTTCTCCTCCGGACTCTGGCCGTTCTCGACACTTGGATGGCCCGAGAATACAGATGACCTGAAATACTTCTATCCGAACGATGTAATGGTCACAGGCTATGACATCATATTCTTCTGGGTAGTCAGAATGGTATTCTCCGGCATCGAAACGATGGGTGAGAAACCTTTCAAATATGTGTACATCCACGGTCTCGTCAGAGACGCGCTCGGCCGCAAAATGAGTAAGTCGCTCGGAAACGGTATCGACCCGCTTGAAGAAATCGAGAAGTTTGGAGCGGATGCCCTCAGATTCATGCTCAGCACCGGAAATACTCCGGGCAACGACATGAGATATCTCGAGGAGAAGATCCTTGCCGCGCGTAATTTCGCAAACAAGCTTTGGAACGCTTCCAGATTCGTCATAATGAATCTCAAGGATGAAAACGGCGGATTCATGGAGCTCGCTGACGGAGCCTGCATGGGTTATGACATGACGACCGATTTCAGCGGAATCGCGCTCAAGGCTGAAGATAAATGGATGATCTCCCGCCTGAACGAAGCAGTAAAATACGTCACAGACCAGATGGAAAAGTTCGAACTTTCGCTCGCTGGCCAGAGAGTCTACGATCTCATCTGGAACGAATTCTGCGACTGGTATATCGAGCTCGTAAAGAAACGCCTCTGGTCTGACGACGAGGAAGACAAGAAGGTCGTTCGCTTCGTGCTTGTGCTCGTGCTCAAGAACATGCTGAAACTCCTCCATCCGTTCATGCCGTTCATCACGGAAGAAATCTGGAGCTTCCTGCCGCACGCTGCTGAAGAAAGCGAAGGCCTCAGGAACGGATACCTGATTTCCGCGAGATGGCCTGAGTATTCGGAAGCCAGGAGCTTCCCGGAGGAAGAGAAAACTCTGGAAGCAGCGATGGATGTTATCAATGCTGTTCGTGTCATCAGAGCTGACGCCGAGGCTGCGCCTTCGAAAGTGCTGAAGTGCGTGATTCTCGCTGAAGGCGATGACAAAGCCAGGTTCGAGATGGGCGAACGCTACATCAAGGATCTCGCGAATATCTCTGAGCTCACATTCACGGACAACAAAGCCGACGTGCCGGAGGATTCAATGTCCAAAGTCATAGTAGGCGCTCAGGTCTCTGTACCTCTCGCTGAGCTTGTTGACCTCGAAGAAGAGTTCGCACGTCTTACTAAAGAGAAAGCGAGACTCGTCGGAGAAGTTGACAGAGTAGTCAAAAAGCTGGCGAACAAAGGCTTTGTTGACAAAGCTCCCGAGAAGATCGTGAATGCCGAGAAGGCCAAGAAAGCCCAGTATGAAGAAATGCTCGCCAAAGTCGAGGAACAGCTCGCGATGGTGGCATCGAAGATAGGGAAATAAGTAAGATACGGCCGCCGGCAGCACGGCGGCCTTTTTCACGAAGAGTAGGTGACTTATATGGCAGAAAAAACCACATGCATAACAACGGAGATTCTGAAAAGGCACCCCGAGCTCGCGCCGAAATGGATGAGAATGAAACGGGCGACTGAATCGGATTATCCTGAGCTCGTCCAGTTCTTTATGGACAACGGTCTCGAGTATGGGGATGAAGACAAATACGATACAGATACAGACGAAGTTGCTTCATATAAGGTGATGTATGGTGACGAACTCGCAGGCGCAGTATGTCTCGCAAAACGCGATGGGGAATTCATCATTGACGGTATTGCGGTGAAAGAGGAGTACCGCAAGAAGAAGCTCGGCAAGCTGCTTCTTGACAAAGCTATTTCAACAGCAAAGGAGCTCGGTGCGACATCGATCTATCTGAATGCGCGCGCTCCGAAGTTCTACGAAGCTTATGGGTTCAAGGCGGTGAAAGCCAATGAGGCGCCGTTTTTCTACGAGTGCCTGGACTGCGACCAGTATAACGTGACGTGTCATCCGGAGATTATGATGTACGAGATCGGGTGACGCATAAAGAATAATATGCTGAATTAAAAGAATAACACTTCTGAGAGAAGGGATCGCAGAACAGAATGCGATCCCTCTGTTTTTTTTGATATAAAACGCTAAACACATTGCTATACTACGCGTACAAAGATAAATCACGTTTTATTGTTTATCAAATAAATCAAGGGAGGCATTAATATGATCACTAAAGGAACTCGTATATTAATTGCTTTATTTATGATTTGCATAATTATAATAATGATGGTTGCC
>JAFOKI010000034.1 GCA_017419895.1 Eubacterium sp.
GAAGGCGGTGAGGGCGGCGAAGGTTCCGGCCAGACACCTGAACCACAGCCTGAACCCGAGCCCGAACCGGAACCGGAGCCCGATCCTGAAGCTTCGGCATATCTTTATCAGGTGAAGACCTCGACCAAACTCACAGCTGCCGAAATCAACGCATGGGTCAACAAAGGCATGCGCGTCATTCTTAAAATCAAGGATGATAAGGGCAATTATGAAACGGTCTGGGAGATCGACGGAAAGAATTTCCCACCGGCAGAGGCCGGTACTTATTGGAATGTCGTGACTCATCAGAGATGGGAGCCGCCCGCGCCGAAGGATCCGGATGATCCCGGTGAAGAGTATACCAAGGCTGAAAAGGATGCTTTGATAGCCGAGCAGAATCTTACGATAAAAGATCTGGAAAACGACCTGGCGCTGGCGCAGCACGAACTGGACAGAGAAAAAATGAAACTCGACAAGTCTGTCGTAAAAGCCGTGATGAACGGTACGGTCGAGACTATATATGAAGCAGGCTACAATCCCGGCGAAGGCAATCCTTTCTGCACTGTTATAGGCGAGCAGGGGACGACCGTAACGGGATATATAAGCGAGCTCGATCTCGGTACAACGAGCATCGGCGATAAAATCACTGTTACATCCTGGATGTCTGGTGCGACCACGGAGGCGGAAATTATTACTATATCCGATTTCCCGGCTACAGCGGGCTACTGGGGAGGTTCGGGAAATCCAAACGCCTCATATTATGAGTTCACCGCTTACATGGAGGATTCTACGGGATTTGAGCCCGGGGAAGACGTGAACATCCAGCCGTATATGGAAGACATGGATCAGATGATCGTGCTCGAGAAAGTTTACGTAAGGATGGACGACCAGGGCGCGTACGTGATGGCGGATGACGGCACCGGCCATCTTGCTAGAAAGGCTGTTGAGGTCAAACCCGCGTCCGACAACGAATACATAATCATAACTTCCGGACTTACAGAGGAAGATTTGATAGCATTCCCGTATGGTGTTTCGGGAAAAGAAGGCGCTCTTACCACAACGGAAGAGCAGTGGGACGACTTGTTATACTGAGGAGGAGAACAAATCATGACAGAAAATTTGCGCTCCGCTTTCAGAGGGGTATGGTCACACAAGCTTAGGTCATTTCTGACGATCCTCGGCGTTATCATCGGTATCGCGAGCATCATAGCTATAGTTTCGATAGTCGAGGGAACGAACCAGAAACTGGAGAAGAGCCTTGTCGGCTCAGGAAACAACGTAATCACAGTATCTCTGACCGAGGACGAACAAGTATTGGGATTTGAAGAAGGCGTTCCGTTCGGTATCCCGACGGTTTCTGACGAGGCGCTTAAAGCGATATTGGATCTTGATGAGGTCGCCGCGGTCACGGCATACAATTACAGGCAGTCCTGGAGTGATGTGTATTATCTCAACAACGGTCTGTCGAACAGCATGATAACGGGAATCGACAGCACGTATTTCAGTACGATGCAGTATTCGATCGCACAGGGCCGCAATATCACGAAGTATGAATTCGACATAGGTTCCAAAGTCGCAATAGTGGACAGCAAGGTAGCTGCCGAGCTTCTTGAAGGCGAACCTATCGGTAAAATACTTGAGATCAGACGGGAACCATTTGTTGTCATAGGCGTTATCAAAGATGACAATAAGGATGGCAAAGACGAATACGAAACCATCGACGACTATTACGAAGAAACTTACAGCGGCGGCGGCAGCCGTGTGTTCATCCCCAAGAAAACATGGCCGATCATCTATCAGTTTGATGAACCCGAAAGCGTGGGAGTCCGCGTGCACACCACACGGCAGATGAAATCCGCGGGAAGCAAAGCCGCTGATATACTCAATCAGTACGTGCCGAGCGACACCATCAAGTATTCTTCGGAGAATATGGAAGAATACACTGAGAACATGAAGACTCTTACCGACGCGATCCAGATGATGCTTCTCTCTATCGCGAGCCTTTCGCTTCTGGTCGGAGGTATCGGAGTAATGAACATCATGCTCGTATCCGTCACAGAGCGCACGTCCGAAATAGGACTTAAGAAAGCGCTGGGAGCCAAGAGAAGAACGATACTCGGGCAGTTCCTGACGGAATCCGCGGTGCTCACGAGCGTCGGAGGTATTATAGGCGTGCTTGTGGGAATAGGGCTTGCCAAGGTGATTTCAGTAGTTGCGAACATGAGCTTCGGAATAAGTGTGCCGTGGATCATCATAGCGGTCGTATTCTCGCTGCTGATAGGCATAGTATTCGGGGCGATGCCGGCTTCGAGAGCCGCAAGACTCAACCCGATAGACGCGCTGAGGCGCGAGTGATAACAAAGCCCGCATATCCGGGCACGTAATATACCCGTAACCAATTTGAACCCGGCGAGGTTATATGACAGCAAGCAACGATTATCAAAAGTACATAAGGAATTTCAGCATCATAGCGCACATTGACCACGGCAAGTCGACGCTCGCTGACCGGCTGATCGAGAACACAGGCCTTGTCGCGCGACGCGACATGAAAGAGCAGTTCCTGGACAACATGGATCTTGAGCGTGAGCGCGGTATCACGATCAAACTCCAGACGACCAGGCTCGTGCACAAGGCGAAGGACGGGAACGAATATGTTTTCAACCTGATCGATACGCCGGGCCATGTAGACTTTACCTATGAAGTTTCCAGGAGTCTCGCTGCGTGTGAAGGCGCTGTCCTTGTCGTGGACGCGACACAGGGTGTTGAGGCGCAGACTATGGGCAACGTATATCTTGCCCTGGATGAGGACCTCGAAATACTGCCATGCCTAAACAAAATGGACCTTGCCAGCGCGCGCCCTGAAGAAACAAAGCACGAGATAGAGGATATGATCGGTATCGACTGTGAAGATGCACCGCTCGTTTCCGCAAAATCAGGTATGGGGATCGAAGATCTTCTTGAAAAGCTCGTGACGCACATCCCGCAGCCGAAAGGTGACTGCAACGCAAAGCTGAAAGCCCTGATTTTTGACTCTGTATACGACAACTACAAAGGTGTCGTGATATATACAAGGATATTCGACGGCCAGGTCAAGGTCGGAGATACGATCAGGCTGATGGCCGCGAAAAAAGATTATGAAGTAACCGAAGTCGGCGTCATGGCTCCGGGACATGTGCCCGCCAAATATCTGAGAGCGGGCGATGTAGGGTACATCTGCGCTGCGATCAAAAAGGTAAGCGACGCCAGGGTAGGTGATACTATCACACTCGCGTCTGCTCCGACAGAGGAGCCTCTTCCCGGCTACAAAAAAGTCCAGCCAATGGTCTACAGCGGAATCTATCCCGCTGAAGGTGAGAAATATGAGTCCGTTAAAGACGCGCTCGAGAAGCTTCAGGTGAATGACGCGGCTTTGTTATTCGAGCCTGAGACATCGGCGGCGCTGGGATTCGGTTTCCGCTGCGGCTTCCTGGGACTCCTTCACATGGAGATCATAGTCGAAAGGCTCGAGCGCGAGTTCGACCTTTCCGTTGTCACGACAGCTCCGAGCGTCGTGTATAAAGTCATACTGACCGATGGCACCGAGCGGATGATACAGAATCCGACGAATCTTCCGGAGCCTGCTGAGATCAGCCATATAGAAGAGCCGATCGTAAAGGCTGACATCATGCTTCCGAAAGAGTATGTGGGAGCGATAATGGAGCTTTGTCAGAACAGGCGCGGCCGCATGCTGAGCATGGAATACATAACACCCGAGAGGGTCGATCTCCACTACGAGCTTCCGCTCAACGAGGTCATATTCGATTTCTTCGACGCGCTGAAATCAAAGACCAAGGGCTACGGCTCGCTCGATTACGAATTCGACAGATATGAGCGTTCAGACCTCGTGAAACTCGACGTGCTCCTGAACAAAGACCTCGTCGACGCGTTCTCCATGATCGTGCACAGGTCGGAGGCTTACGATCGCGGGCGTTTTGTCTGCAGAAAGCTCAAAGAAGTCATTCCGATGCATCAGTTCGAGGTGCCGATCCAGGCTGCGATAGGCCAGAAGGTCATTGCCCGCGAAACGGTCAGGGCTTACAGAAAAGATGTTATCGCGAAGTGCTATGGCGGCGACATCTCGCGTAAGAAAAAGCTGCTCGAAAAACAGAAGGAAGGCAAAAAGCGTATGCGCCAGTTCGGTACGGTCGAAGTGCCGCAGGAAGCTTTTACCGCCGTCCTCAAATACGACGAAGACAAATAATACCCGCGCAAACCGGTACCTGCCGGATCGCGCGGCCTCCGGAAGAATATTGAATTAATGAGAAAACTCGGTCTCTACATCCACATACCGTTCTGCCTTTCCCGCTGCAATTACTGCGGTTTCTATTCGAATGCGGTAGGAGGCGAGAACGAAGCGGAGCTCTTTGTGAAGGAGAGCGAATACGCAGCCGGGGTAGCGTCGACGCTTAAGCGGCAGTCACGTATCTACGCGCATGACAGGATCGTCGACACGATTTATTTCGGCGGAGGAACACCATCCATTCTGCCCGAAAAACTCACGGGACGCCTGATGGATGTGATAAGGCACGAATTCAGGATATCGGACGACTGTGAGATCACTACTGAGGCAAATCCCAAGACGCTGACTGCGGGTAAACTCAGGTTTTATAAAGAAATAGGTATAAACAGGCTTTCGATAGGGCTTCAGTCTTACGACACTGACGTGCTCAGCACTCTGGGACGGGCACATTCCCCGCATGATTTCGAGGAAAGCTTCATGCTGGCGAGGTTCGCGGGATTCGATAATATCAACTGCGACATCATGTTCGGAGTTCCGGGCCAGTCATTTGAGAGCTGGATAGAGACAGTCGACAGGGTGATAGAACTCGACCCGGAGCATGTGTCTTTTTACAGCCTGCAGCTAGAGGAGGGCACACCGCTCTACGAGGCGTACCGCCAGGACAAGCTGCCGCTTCTTTCCGACAAAGTCGACCGCCGCATGTACCACGCAGCGGTCAGGCGTTTCAGAAAAGCGGGTTACGATCACTATGAGA
Organism: Eubacterium sp.; assembly: GCA_017419895.1. Taxonomy (GTDB): domain Bacteria; phylum Bacillota; class Clostridia; order Peptostreptococcales; family Anaerovoracaceae; genus Aminicella. Next base: position 5,013 of record JAFOKI010000034.1, read on the forward strand.
TATCTAACGCCGCGAAGCCCGGATTCGAGTGCAGACACAATCTGAAATACTGGTCATTCGATGAGTACCTCGGCGTAGGGACATCCGCGAGCTCGTTCATGAACGGGATAAGATTCACCGAGGGCACGCGTGAAGAACCGCATGTGAACGATTTTATGGATGACGCGGGCGAGTTCGTTTTCACGGGACTAAGGAAAACCTGCGGTATCAGCAAGAAAGAGTTTGCTGACAGGTTCGGCCGCGGGTTCTGGGATGTCTATAAAGAAGTCCGTCCGAAGCTCAAGAAATACTTTGACCACGGGTTCCTGATTGAGGAAGGCGATAACCTCAGGCTTTCAGAAAAGGGAATCGACAGGTCGAACAAGATAATGTCGTATTTCGTATGACGGACGAACATCATTGACATCGGACCAATCGCGTTTTATAATACTAACAACAATTACAAATGGGGAGTCTGACGACTGAGAGGCGGCCGAGCCGCGACCCTTATGAGCTGATCCGGATAATGCCGGCGTAGCGAAATAACGAGTAAGCAAGCTTACCTCCTGTCAGACTTCGTACAGGAGGTTATTTATTGCCCAAAAACGGGCAACGGAGTGGATCATATGGAAAATACCAGAGTAAATCCGTTCGAAACGGGAGCCGAAGAGTATGACAGCTGGTATTCGGAGAACGGTGAGCTTTACCGGTCAGAACTCGATGCGGTAAAAGCTCTTTTCCCTGATGACGGCAACAATATAGAAATCGGTGTTGGCACCGGTGTGTTCGCGTCAAAACTCGGGATCGTCACCGGCGTTGAGCCCGCGGAAGAAATGGCAAAAATTGCCGAAGCGAGAGGCATTGAAGTAATTAGATCCGTAGCCGAGTCTCTTCCGATTGGCGACGGCATCTACGATGCAGCTCTGATGGCGACTGTGGAATGCTTCCTCAGCGATGTTACGGGATCGTTCCGCGAAATATACAGGATACTGAAAGAGGACGGCATTTTTGTGATCGCTTTCCTTGACCTCGCGTCTCCTCTCGGAAAAGTATATGAGGAGAACAAAAATTTCGATAAGAATTACAAACATGCGACTTTCCATACTGCTGACGAGATCAGGGGATATCTTTGCGACGCGGGCTTTACGCCGGCGGAGGAAGTCCAGACTGTGTTTGAGCTTGGCAATGTTTATCAGCCTGCCAGGCCCGGGACGGGTGAGGGCGTATTCGCGGTCATAAAAGCCGTGAAGAAATAAATGGAACAGGCCGCGGAGCGGCTTAGTGACAAAAAACGGACATTGGCCGCGGAACGCGGCTTTGTATAAAAGAAAGGAGAAACATCAATGCAGGCAAGTATAGCAATCCAGTCACTTCCAGACATGCAGACGATGGACGAAGTAGTAGAGATAGTTGATGAGGTCATCGCGTATCTCAAAAGCACCGGACTCAATTGTTATGTCGGTCCTTATGAAACTGTCGTAGAGGGCGATGATTACGACCAGCTTATGGATATCGTGAAAGAGTGCCAGCACGTGGCGATCAGAGCGGGCGCACCCAAGGTTTCGGCATTCATCAAGGTCGAATATGAGCCGGAAGGCGAGATCCTGACAATAGACAAGAAAGTCACCAAGCATCATCTTGACGACTGAGCGGGAAGGCAAAATGGCTAAGATCACGGGTAAAACGCAGAAGAGCAGGATATCGAAACTGCTGTCAGACCACGGTCCGGCGCTGATCGCGCTGGCTGCTTTAGTTGCCATCTGGCAGTTCGTGTGCTCGGTCGGACTCGTACCGCCGTTCATGCTGCCTTCGCCCGTAGCCGTTGTGAAGGCGTTCATC
>JAFOKI010000253.1 GCA_017419895.1 Eubacterium sp.
AACATCGATGAGCAGGTAAGGATGATCGCTCCGATGACGCCGATTATGATGCCTCGAGCTGTAAATTGGGCCTTAAAAGGTCGATTGCCGTCTTTTTCTGGCATAAATAACACCTCTTTTCAAAATAGACTGAGAGTGTGCGCTTTTGTCGAAAAGTGCATCTTCCAAAAAATTATTGGCCGCAACTAAGAATGCCATGTGAACCGCCGGTATTATGTGCCGGTCGGCTCCGGCGCGGAAGAACCGCTGCAGAACTATAACTTATAAAGACAGAGTGCCGGGAAAAGGGATTCCCAAGAATATTATACACTCAATTTATCAAAATAGTTGCAATATTTCGATAAAATTCTTGGTTTTATCAACACGATTTTGAAAAAGTGTAAAAATATAATGCGATTTTTGCTCTTACAAAGCTGCTCCGCGGCATATATGAAAAAATACAGGTATACTCTTTATTATTGAGCAGATTGGTAGTAAAATATATTGGGATAGGCCAATCGGCTTTCCCGAATAGAGTAGGCGTGCGCGCGTTAAGTACCGGAAAGACGGGGAGTTGCTTTCCGGGCGAAAAGGAAACTTGCGGTGCGTTCGCTGCATCCCGCTACAAAACATCAGATTTTAGAATATCTCTGTTTTGCGGCAATGGAAGAGCTTTTACGGTGTGACTTGGCGGTCTGCACCCGGGGTCTCCGGTAAGTGCTGCGGCCGGCCGTGCACCGGACGGCACACGAAATGGGGGTATTTTTTATGAACAAGTTTTTAAGCCTTTTCAAAGATTCGGCCCGCGAATTCAAGAGCCTGAAAGCCGTTACCACATGCGGCATGCTCGGCGCGATCGCGATAATCCTCGGATACATAACCATCCAGCCGACCGAATCGATCAAAATCGGATTCTCGACCATCCCTAACGACATCTCGGCATTTCTGTATGGACCTGTAATGGCTCCGATTTTTGGCGCGCTCATGGACGTCCTCAAATACCTGATCAAGCCGACCGGGCCATTCTTCCCGGGATTCACGATCACTGCTGCGGTCTATGGACTGATCATGGGAACAGCTCTTTACAAGAAACCGCTGAGCTTCAAGCGCCTGCTGATAGCGAGCGGCATCTGTGTGCTCATCTGCGACATCTGCCTTAATACGATCTGGCTGTCGATGCTTTACGGCAACGCGATATCTGTGATCCTGCCTGCGCGTGTGATCAAAAGCCTGATACTGTGGCCGATCCAGTGCGTGATGTCGTTTGCTGTGTTGAAGGCGATGATCCGCGCGGGGCTTTTGCAGCAGCTCACATCTGTGGAAAGGGAGATATAACAAAGCAGGTATGCGCCGGCTTCACGGGGCAGCTTTGTTGACACACGAAAGGAACGACATGAATTACCAGGAAGCGATCGATTTTCTAAACGCGCCAAAGTATTCCGCCACACGCCCGGGTCTTGGACCCGTAACCGAGCTCCTGTCTGTACTCGGCGATCCGCAGGAAGGGCTGAAGGTCATTCACATAACCGGGACAAACGGAAAAGGCTCGACAGCCGCATATATTGAAAGCGCTTTGACCGAGGCCGGGTATAAAACCGGACTCTACACTTCTCCGTTCATCGAGCGGTTCACAGAGCGCATAATGATTTCCGGTGAGGAGATCCCGGGGGAAGACCTCGCGCGCCTCACCCAGACGGTGAAAGACGCGGTAGACTACATGGTTTCCATCGGGCATACCGCGCCGACGATCTTCGAGATGGTGACCGCGGTAGCTTTCCTGTACTATAAAGAGCAGGCCTGTGATTACATAGTGCTTGAAGTAGGCATGGGAGGCCGTCTCGATGCGACGAATGTGTTCGGAAAAGTCGAGCTCTCAGTCATCACGACTATCGACTTTGACCACATGCAGTTCCTGGGAAATACGATAGAAGAGATCGCCTGGGAAAAGGCAGGGATCATCAAACCGGGTTGTCCGGTGGTCTGTTTCCCGCAGCAGCCCGCAGCTGAGCGCGTCCTGCGCGAAGAAGCAGCCAAGAGAAACGCGCCGATCACTTTCCTCGATTCTTCACGTATCGAAGTCCTGCGTTCCGACATCACCGGACAGGTCTATCGTTTCGCCCAGTCTGCGGATGAGCAGCCTGCTGAGATCGAGATCAGCAAGCTCGGTTCGTATCAGGTGCTGAATTCCGCGCTTGCATATCTTGCGCTCAAGACACTGCAGAGGGAATCGGACATGCCTGCCCTCACCGATGAGACGATCTTCTCCGGACTCAAAAAAGCCGTATGGAAGGGCCGCCTGGAAGTCGTCGGACGCGATCCGCTCGTCATAATTGACGGAGCGCACAATCCAAACGGTGTCGAAGGGCTGGTCGACAGCCTTGAAAAATTGTTCCCGGGGCAGAAATTCATATTTGTATGCGGGGTGCTCGCGGACAAAGATTTCCATTCGATGTTCCGCATGACGGAGCATCTTGCCGATGAATATCTCACGGTCACACCAAACTGCTCGCGCGCGCTTTCTGCGCCCGCGCTCGCGGATACGCTTGCGGAAGACGGCATGAAAGCAGTATCGTATGATTCGATTCCCGAAGCTCTGGACACTGCAATAACAAAGGCCGCCGCGCGCAACGAGTCTCTTCCGGATGATGCGGATCTGCCGCGTGACCTCCGCCCGGAAGCGGCGAAGGTCGTATGTTTCGGCTCGCTCTATTTCATTGGCGACGCGAGGCTTCATCTGACGAGTAAATAGCAGGCAGGCTGCACGCCTTCGGCTCAACCGCAATACATGGAATACAAGATCATCAAAAGCTGGCGTAAAACTATAAGTATGGAGATCAAGCACGGCGAACTCATCGTCCGTGCTCCTTATTATACAGGCAGACGGGAGATCGAGAGCTTTGTGACAAAGCACAGGCGCTGGATCGAAAGACACATGACAGATGCTCGTGCCGCCGAAGAGAAAAGACAGTCTTTTCCCAAATTCACGGAAAAGGAGATCCGCGCGCTGACGGAAGACGCGAAGCGCGTCATTCCCCCGCGTGTCGAATACTACGCGGGGCTCATCGGAGTAAAATACGGAAGGATCACGATAAGACATCAGAAAACGAGATGGGGAAGCTGCAGCGCGAAAGGCAATCTCAATTTCAACTGCCTGCTCATGCTCGCGCCGCCAGAAGTCCTCGACAGTGTGGTCGTGCACGAGCTTTGTCACAGGAAACAGATGAATCACTCGAAACGGTTCTACGGTGAAGTGCTCAGGGTATTCCCGGAGTACAGGAAATGGCATAAATGGCTGAAGGTGAATGGCCCGGAGCTTCTCGCAAGGCTGGGCTGAAAGGAATGCAACACATGAACGGCACGGAAAACAAAGCACCGGCTATAAGCGTGATCGTACCGGTCTATCACGTGGAGAAATACCTGAGGAGATGTCTTGACAGCATACTCAATCAGACGTTTACGGATTTCGAGATGATAGTCGTGAACG
>JAFOKI010000254.1 GCA_017419895.1 Eubacterium sp.
ATTCATTCTGTCTTTTCTTTTTCGGAAGAATCCGCCTATCAGACATATCAGGATCGCGACTCCAGCGACTATTGCGGATCCGACGATTCCCGATACGGTTGTGCCCGCAGCCGATTCATTGTCAGGGAATGCGTAATCAGGCAAGATCGATGTTTTCTCCTGGATCGATCCCGCCTTTTCGGCGACTTCGCTTTCTACACCGAATTTCTCTTCATCGAGTCCCATATTTGCAGAGTAACCGCTTTCTGTATTTCCAAAGAGCGCCCACTCCAGGCCATCCGGATTGGAACTTGCCAAAAGGCTAAGTCCGCCGCCGACGACGAGCGCAACTACTGCCAGAATTGCAACGACTGATTTGAGTGAACGCTTGGCGCCTCTGCCATCAGTGAGCTTAACTCCCTGCAGAAGTTCAGGACGGGAGTCATGCACAAATACGAGCACAGCTGCAGTGATCAATCCTTCTACGAGGCCGATGGCCAGATGTATGGGCTGCATCAGTGCAACAAATGCGCCGAACGGCAGCTCCGTGATCCCTGACAAACTGGTCTCAAGCACGACAGAGAACGCCCCTAATTGCAATGTGATCATACATCCTATTATAGAAGCGGCGATGATGCGTATTCTCTCCGCGCTTTTGCTATCACCGAATAATTTGCTGTTCATTATCGGACGCCAGATCAGGAAGTAGCCGACGAAGCAGCCGTAGAAAGCCATGTTCCAGCAATTGGCTCCCAGGGCCATTAGCCCCCCGTCGGCGAAGAATAAGCATTGGATCGCCAGTATCACTATCATTGACAGGAAACCGGCGAATGGTCCTAGCAAAGCCGAAAGCAGCATACCTCCGCACATGTGTCCCGATGATCCTGTGCCGGGGATCGTATAGTTTATCATCTGCCCGGCGAATACCAACGCGGATGTTACGGCCATTACCGGAAGCTTTGACGGTTCATCGTCTTTTTTAAGTTTGTGGATCGAAACGCCGGCGGCTGTCGTCGTCGCGACGTACATTGTCGCGGCTACTGCAGGAGCCAGCAAAGCATCTGCCATATGCATACAAGCACCTCCTTTTCGAGCACACTTAAATTATATGGTCGGATTTTTTTGTGTACAAGCCTCCCTAGGGGATGTAAATTTCGGATTTATGAGATTTTTTGCATAAAAAAACGGCCGGCGTTTTAGATGCCGGCCGCTTTGCTTGCGTATATGTTTTGATTGTCGGGAGTATTTATCTCCACTGGAATCCTTTGAGTCCGATGATGTAGAGCGCGATTACTATGATTGGTACCACATATTTGAAAATCGGTTTCATCCAATCCTGGACCTTCAAGCCTGTTCCGGCATTGGCTTCAGCCTTGAAGTTCTCCCAGCCCCAGCCGAATTTGTCGCTGACGCAGAATACCGTCATGACGAACGCGCCGATCGGGAGCAGGTTGTTGCTGACGATGAAATCCCAGAAATCGAGCCATGCGGAACCTTCCGCGAACGGCTGGAAGTGGAACACGCTGTAACCGAGCGCTGTTGTAATCGCGGAAACGAATACGATAATGGCGCAGATCAGCGAACCTTTCTTTCTGTTCCATCCGGTGAGCTCTCTGACGCAGGCGAGAATGTTTTCGCAAACCGCAAGCACTGTTGAGAATGCAGCGAATGTCATGAACAGGAAGAAGATCGTTCCCCAGAGACGGCCGCCCGTCATAGTGTTGAATACTCCTGCCATTGTGTTGAACAGGAGGGCGGGACCAGCGTCGACTTCAAGTCCAAGCGAGGAGCATGCCGGGAATATGATGAGTCCGGCCATGAGCGCGACGAACGTGTCGAGGAGGATGACGTTTACGGATTCACCCATGAGTGAGCGGTCTTTGTTGATGTAGCTTCCGAAGATAGCCATAGAACCGATACCGAGTGAAAGTGTGAAGAACGCCTGGTTCATAGCTGCTACCAGAACGCTGAAATTGATTTTTTTGAAGTCAGGTACAAGGTAGAATTTGAGCCCTGCTCCGGCTCCGTTAAGCGTGATGCTTCTGAAAGCGAGGACGAGCATGAGGAGCAGAAGGGCTACCATCATGTATTTGGTTACTCTTTCAAGTCCCGACTGGATATTGAATGACAAAAGAATGAAAGCGATCAGAACCACGACTACCAGATAGCCGACGTTGAGTCCCGGGTTTGTGATCATCTCAACAAAGCCGAGTTCGGCGGTAGCGCCTCTGAGATAGCTAACGAAGTAGTACAGGATCCATCCGGTAACTACCGTGTAGAATGCCATGAGGCAGAAGTTGCCGAGCATGGCGAGCACTCCGTGCCAGTGCCATTTCTGACCGGGCTTTTCAAGTGCCTGATACATTTTTACCGGGCTTGCCTGGGATGCGCGTCCGAGCGCGAACTCGACCGTCATCGCGGGAAGTCCTAGGATCAGCAGGCAAAGGATGTAAACCAGAACGAACGCTGCTCCGCCGTTCTGTCCCGTCATCCACGGGAATTTCCATACATTGCCGCAGCCGATCGCGCAGCCTGCGCTCAGAAGGATGAATCCGAGCCTGCTGCCTAAACGTTCTCTCTGCATAATAATCTCTCCATTTCTATAAAAAAAATAATGATATATAAGTGTATCACAAATAGATAACAGTGGCACTGTTTTTTTGTATTTTTGAGTAAATCAGACATAAATCATAGGGGGTTTATGGGTGATTTTCACAATACCACACTGAGTGTAAAAGTAGCGTATACATACCAAAGTATGCTTTTGTAAGCTTTGGAACGTTTTTGTTGACAGATTCAGCGCCTTCACATATTATTGATTGTGTATCATTTAACAAGGCCGGTATATTC